>DASUJH010000023.1 GCA_036279355.1 Gemmatimonadales bacterium | reverse complement strand
GAGCGGCTCCGGTCGCCGGCCGCGGCCGGCTCGGGTGCGCCGCCTCACGCGCCGGTCACGATTGCCGTGCTTCCGTTCGCCAACCTGACCGCCGACGGCGACAAGGACTACTTCGCCGAAGGCTTGGCGGAGGAGCTGATGCGCGGCCTCGCGCAGGTGGATTCCGTGCGCGTGGCCGCGCGCAGTTCGGCGTGCGCGGCCGGCGCTGCCGGGCTCGACGCGCGCGAAATCGGGCGCCGGCTCAGCGTGCGCGCGCTGGTCGAAGGCAGCGTGCGCCAGGCGCGGGACCGCGTGCGCCTCTCGGCGCAACTGGTGGACGCCCGCGACGGATGCCAGTTGTGGTCGGAGATGTTCGAGCGGCGGGTGGACGACGTCTTCAGCGCGCAGGACGAGCTGGCCGCGGCCATCGTGCGCGCGCTCGACGCGCCGCTTCGGCGGCTCGCGTCGAGTGCCATGGCAGCCCCATCGTCAGCCGCCCGCGACCAGGCGGATGCCCGCTGACCTCCTGGCGCATCTGCGCACGCACCTCGACGAGCGCTACGCGATCGAGCGCGAGCTCGGCCGCGGCGGCATGTCCACCGTCTTCCTGGCGCACGACCGGAAGCACGGGCGCCCGGTGGCGCTCAAGGTGTTCCGACCCCAGGTGGCGGAAGTGCTCGGCGTCGCGCGCTTCGTGCGCGAGGTCCAGCTCGCCGCGCGGCTCACCCACCCCCACATCGTCCCGCTGCACGACTCGGGCGAAGTCGGCGGGGTGCCGTATTTCGTCATGCCGTACGTCGAGGGCGAGACGCTGCGCGAGCGGCTGGACCGCGAGCACCGCCTCGCGGTGGCCGAGGTGGTGCGGCTCGGCCGCGAGATGGCCGACGCCCTCGATTACGCGCACCGGCAGGGCGTCGTGCACCGCGACGTGAAGCCGGAGAACATCCTGCTCGCGGGCGCGCACGTACTGGTGCTCGACTTCGGCGTCGCCCGCGCCGCAGGCATCTCCACGGGCGAGCTGGTGACGCAGAGCGGCTATCCGGTCGGAACCCCGATGTACATGAGCCCCGAGCAGGCAGCCGGCCTGCCCGAGGTGGACGGGCGGAGCGACGTATACAGTCTGGGTTGCGTGCTGTTCGAGGCCATCGCCGGGCGGCCGCCGTTCAGCGGGCCCACCGCGCAAGCCATTCTCATCCGCCGCCTGAGCGAGCTGCCGCCTCTGCTCCGGACGGTGCGGCCGAGCGTGCCGGCGGGTGTGGAGGAGGCGGTGGCGCGCGCCCTGGCGAGAGCGCCCGCCGACCGGTTCGCCACTGCCGTGGGTTTCGCCGAGGCGCTTTCCGCTGGCGGCTCAGCCGGGGCGCGGGTCGCCGGGGGCGCGGATCCGCCGGGTGCCGCGCCCACGCTCCCCGATGCCTCGATCGCCGTGCTCCCATTCGCCAACATGAGTGCCGAGCCGGACAACGAGCACTTCAGCGACGGGATGGCCGAGGCGCTGATCGGCGCGCTCGCGAAGGTGCCGGGGCTCCGCGTCGCCTCGCGCTCCTCCACGTTCGCGTGGAAGGGGCGGCTGGATGACGTCCGCGCGATCGGCGAGCGGCTCAAGGTGCGGAGCGTGCTCGAGGGCAGCGTCCGCAAGGCCGCCGGCCGGCTGCGCATCGCGGCGCAGCTCGTGGACGTCGCAGACGGATATCAGCTCTGGTCCGAGACCTACGACCGCGAGCTGGCCGACGTATTCGCGCTGCAGGACGAGATCGCGCGGACGCTGGTGGCGCGGCTCGCACCGCAGCTCGTGCGGCGCGCGGCCGGCCCCTTGGTCGAGGCGCCGACCGAAATCGTCGAGGCGTACTCGCTGTATCTTCGCGGCCGCTATCTCTGTACCCGCCGCACGGTCGAGAGCTATCAGATGGCGATCCGCTACTTCGAGGATGCCATTGCCGCGGACCCTGGGTTCGCGAAGGCCTACACCGGCGTGGCACATGCCTACTGCATGCTCAGTTTCGACGAGATCGGTGCGATGCGGCCGGTCGACGCGATGCCCAGGGCCAGAGCCGCGCTGGCGCGCGCGGTCGAGCTCGACCCCATGCTCGGCGAGGCACATTCCCGCCAGGCGATGCTCTCGATGCTGTACGACTGGGACTGGGAGCGCGCCGGACGTGAATTCGAGCAGGCGCTGGAGCGGAACCCGGGCGACCCAGCCGCACTGCACTGGTATTCGCTGTACTTGTCGATCCTGGAGCGGCATGAGGAGAGCCTGCGCGTCATCACCCGCGCGCTCACGCTCGAGCCGATGTCCACCTACATCCACGTCCAGCTCGGCCGGACGTACTACTACGCTCGGCGCTTCGACGAGGCGATGCGCGAGCTGGTATCGGTAGTCGAGATGGAACCCGAGGTGATCGGCAACGTCATCCAGCTCGCGCGGGTGCGGCTCATGCGCGGCGAAGCGGCCGAGGCGGCCGCACTGGCAGAGCGCTCGATGGCGAGGCTGGGCCGCCGGCCGATTCTCGTTTCGTTTGCGGGCATGGCGTATGGTGAGGCGGGCTGCCGGGATCGTGCCCAGGCGTGCCTTGCCGAACTGGAGCTGGAGGCCGCAAGGCGCCACGTGCCCGCGATGTATTTCGTCCAGGTTCTCAGCGCGCTGGGCGAACTGGATTCGATGTTCCACCAGCTCGAGCGCGCCCGCGCCGAGCGTGCGGGATGGCTCGCCTTTTCCCGGGTGGATCCCCGCTGGGACGCGGTCCGGGGAGACCCCCGCTTCGTCGCTCACGTCCGAGCCATCGGGCCCACGCCCATGCCAAAAGCGATGTCCTAGCGAAGCGTCGATGCCTCG
Organism: Gemmatimonadales bacterium; assembly: GCA_036279355.1. NCBI lineage: Bacteria > Pseudomonadati > Gemmatimonadota > Gemmatimonadia > Gemmatimonadales > Gemmatimonadales bacterium. The sequence goes on along the minus strand of DASUJH010000023.1, from coordinate 30,806 downwards.
CGCCAGGCCCGGATCGCCCTGGCGTGGATCGGGTAATGGCCGTACGTGTCGGCCCGGAGGCGCCGCCGGAACCGCGTCTCCCGCGCGAACAGGTCGTCCGGCAGGCCGCGGACGTAGTCGACGAGCCGCGCGTGGACTTCGTCGCGCTTCCGGAGCACGTCCACGAGCGGGAGATCGCGCAGCGCATCGGTCTTCATCGCGTTGAACGCGTCGATCCCACCAAAGCGGACCGAGTAGCGCGGCGGCCGCCTGCCCTCCCGGATCTCCGGCAGATGCTGGAGCGCCTCCTCCTCCCACCACGTCACGTGCGCGATGATGTCCCGCACCGACCACGCGCCCGTAACGCCTGGCGTGAGCAGCCGTGCTTCCGGGAGGCCGGCGTACGACTGCTCCAACTCCGCCCACGCACGGGCAAGCCGCGCGAGCACCTGGTGCGTATTCATCGCCCGCACCGCGTCGGAGCGGCCACGGTCGGGCCAGGTGCCGGTGCTTCGCGCTCGAGCAGCGCGCGTTTTCGCTCGATGCCCCAACGGTACCCCGCCAGGCCGCCGCCGATGCGCGCCACGCGATGGCAGGGTATGGCGACGGCCAGCAGGTTGGCCCCGCAGGCCCGCGACACCGCCCGTACGGCGCGCGGCGCGCCGATTCCCGCTGCGATCTCGCTATACGTGGCAGTTGCACCGGCCGGAATGCGGCTCAGCGCCTCCCACACGCGCAGCTGGAACGCGGTGCCGCGCACGTCGAGCGGCAAGTCGAGCCCGCGGCTCGGCGATTCCACGAAAGCCACCACCGTCGCGACGAGCCGCTCGAACGCGGGATCGCCGGTGATCAGCGTGGCCTGCGGAAAGCGCTCCTCAAGGTCACGCCCGAGTGCCTCCGGGTCGTCGCCCAGAAAAATGGCGCACACTCCCCGCCGGCTCCGCGCGACCAGGATCGAGCCGAGCGAGCACTCACCGATGGCGAACCGGATCTCCGCGTTGGCGCCACCCGCGCGGTAATCCGTCGGCGTCATGCCGAGCAGCGAGGTGGAGTCGGCGTAGAACCGGGCGTTGGAGCTGTAGCCCGAGCGGTAAATGGCGCGCGTCACGGTATCGCTCGCCTCGAGCTCGCGCCGCATGCGCGCGCTCCGCTGTGCCATGGCGTAGCGGCGCGGCGTCACGCCGGTCACGGCCTTGAAGACGCGGTGGAAATGGAAAGGGCTCATGCCCGCGTGCGCGGCCAGCTCCTCGAGCGGCGGGACGCCGTCGGAGCCATCGATCAGACGACACACCGCCGTCACTCGCGTCACGTGCCGCTCGACAATAGACGCCCGGTCCGGCCGGCACCGCTTGCACGGGCGAAAGCCGGCGCGCTCGGCATCGGCCCGCGTCGGGTGGAAGCGGACATGCTCCGGCCTCGGGCGGCGGGCCGGGCACGAGGGGCGGCAGTACACGCGGGTCGTAGTGACGGCGTAGAAGAACGCGCCGTCAGCCTCGGCCGAGCGCGCCACGACCGAGGTCCAGCGTGGGTCGCGTCGGGTGTCGGCGGCGCGCTCGACGTCGACTGCGGATCGGTTCGGGGTCATTGCGTGCATTCCCGGCGTGCGGGCCTCCGGTTGGGCCTCCTGGGTACGCCAAGCTTACCTCCGGCGCCCGTCCGACGCACTCCGCTTCTTGCTCTCAAACCTGGCACCGTGGCCGCCCCGGGTCGTAAAACGCGGCTGCCGCCGCCTGCGGCGTCGATACCACTCTGTGGCGCCGGTGCGGTATGGCGCGCCCGCGCCCGGGGCGATATCGTTTAGCGCCTCCCGCCGGGGGGCCTCCCTTCCATTCGTTTCCGCGAGGTTCTCATGTTTCGCCAGCGCCACGTCAGGCGTCTGCTGGTCGCGGGCGGCGTGATTGCCGCCGCCGCCTGCTCCGACTCCGGCACACCTGTCGGCCCGAACGCCCAGCCCGACCAACCTTCCCTGGGGCGCGCGGCCCAAGGCCCAGCCCAGGGGGCGGCCGACGACCCGATCGAGCTCGGGCGGACGGTGCCCGGGTTCGGGGGCTTCTTCGTCGATGCGCAGGGTACGCCCACCGTGTACCTCAAGGACAGCGGGAAGCGCGGCGCCGCGGAGCTGGCGCTGGCGCCGTGGTTCCGCGCCCGGGGGCGCGCCGCGCAGGAAATGCGCGTGCTCCACGCGGACTACGATTGGGCAGAGCTCGCCGGCTGGCAATCCAAGCTGACCCCGGAGGCGCTGGCCGTTTCGGGCGCGGTTTTCGTGGACGCTGACGAGGCGGCGAACCGGGTGCGGATCGGCGTCGAGCACTCGGCGGCTGCGGGCCAGATGCGGAGCCTCGTCGCGCGGCTCGGCATCCCGGCCGGCGCGGTGGTGGTGGAGCAGACCGAGCCGATCGTGCAGCTCGCCACGCTGCAGGGCCGGGTGCGGCCCATCGCGGCGGGCCTGCAGATCAACTTCCCCGGGTTCCTCTGCTCGATCGGGTTCAATGCGAGCCTGGGCGGCAAGGCAGGCTTCGTGACCGCGTCCCACTGCACCACGACGCAGGGCGGCGTCGAGAGCACCCCGTACTGGCAACCGCTCCAGAGCGTGGACGGGACGCAGATCGCCACCGAGACGGCCGATCCGTCATACACGACGGGCGGCGCGTGCCCGGCCGGCCGGCGCTGCCGGCGGAGCGATGCGTCATTCGCGCAGTATGCGAGCGGGATCCAGAACACGCTCGGCTCGATCGAGAAGACCAAGTCGCCGCGCAAGCGCGACCTCACGATCACCGGCGCCTTCACCATCACGTCCGACGCATCGTCGTCCAACTTCACGATCGGCGAAGTCATAAACAAGGTGGGCCGCACCACCGGCTGGAGCCAGGGCCAGGTGGTGGCCACCTGCGTGAACGTGAACGTGAGCGGCTCCGACATCACCCAGCTGTGCCAGACCGAGGTCTCGGCCGGCGTGGGCGCGGGCGACAGCGGATCGGATGTGTTCACGATCACGGGCGGCAGCAACGTGCGGCTCGATGGCGTGCTCTGGGGCGGCTCCAGCAACGGGCGCACGTTCGTGTTCAGTCCGCTCGCGAACGTCGAGCAGGAGCTCGGTGCGCTCACCACGCACTGAGCGAACGACCGAACCGGTGGCGGCGCGATGGTGCACGTCCTGCTGCTCGCGGCCGCGCTCGCACTCACGCCCGCGGCCGCACCCGCCGCCGATACGATGACGCTGCATATCTCGGCGCCGGCGCAGGTCAGTTCGGGCGAGCCGGTGCCGATCACAATCACGCTCACCAACGACGGCGATCGGCCGCTCACGCTGCTCTTGCGTGGGCGGCCGATCGCGTTCGACATCGTGGTGCGCCGCTACGACGGCACGGTGGCGTGGCGCCGGCTCGCGGGTGCTGCAATCGCGATGGTACTGCAGGTGCGCGAGCTGGCACCGGGCGAATCGATCGACCTGCGCGACACGTGGCGGCAGACGAACAATGCGGGCCGATTCGTCGCGCCGGGAGACTACACCATCCAGGGCCTGCTGCTCACCGACGGCGACCGGCAGATCGCGAGCGACGTCGTTCCCCTCCGCATCGCGTCCTGACCGCGCCGCATCGCACCCTCACCGCGCCGCAACGCGCCCTGACCGCGCCGCGGCCGATGGCTCCGGAACGTCCGCTCAGCGCGCGCCGAGCACCTTGGCGGCGCGCGCCACGTCTTTCGGCTTGACCCAGAGAATCATCCCGTAGCGCCCCTTGCCGGCGGCCACACCGTCGGCGGCCGTCACGTTGATCCTGGCCTTCGCGAGCTTGGCGAGCTGGCGTTCGACCGCGCCGATGCGGTCGTCGCCCTGCACCAGGAAGCCGCGCTTCACGTCGCTCAGGCGCCAGCCGCTCCGTTTCGCCACCCGCCGGATCGCGCCTATGTCGTCGGCCACGAGGTCCACCTGCGTCTTGCCGCCGCGGCCGGGGAACGCCGAAAAGGCGAGCAGATCGACGCCGGCCTGCGTCAGCGCGTCGAGTACGCGCACGCCCTGTCCGGTGCGATTCGGGATCATCGTGTAGCAGTAGTTCACCCTGCGGACGCGATCTGCCATCGGAGCCTCCTTGTCGACGTGCATGAGCAACGCTGTCGGGGTCGGCTGAACAATCATCGCGATCGCGAGCGGGACGCAAGGCAGCACGGATGGTCGCTGGTGAGCTCGGCGCGCACCCGCGAGCGCCGGGCGCACAGCGTCAGCGGGCGGCGGTCGGATTGGGCGCCTGGATCAGAGCGGGCGGAACAGCTCGGCCAGCTCGAGGACGAAGGGCACCGATGCACCGGACGGATGCCAGGTGACCCGCTCCCGCTCGATGGTGGGGAACCGATCCGCCGGCGTCCACACTTCGACAAACTGCTCTTCGGCGTCGATGATCCAGTAGAGCGGTACGCCCGCGTCCTGGTAGCGGTGGTGCTTGAGGAAGCGATCTAGTGCTGGTTTGACGGGCTCAACACCTCGGCGACGAGCAGCAGATCGCGCACGGCCGTCCACTCGAGCGTGCGGGCCTGCTCCAGCGGGACGACAAAGACGTCGGGCTGCACCAGCACGTCGTCGCGGCCCCACGAGATGTCCGCGGGCGACATGATCGGGTAACCGACCGGGTGGGCCCGCAGGAATTCACGAAGGGCACCGAACAGCTCGCCCGCCGCGAACCGATGCCGGCCTCGCGGCGCCGGGCTCACCAGCAGCTCCCCGTAGACCAACTCGTAGCGATTGCCGTCGTCGGGCATCTCCCGCACCATGTCCGCCGTGTAATACGGCTTCGGCACCGACTCGCCCGCTCTGGCCGGCATGCTGGCCTCCTTGGCTGGTGATTCGGCTGCGGCATCCCGCAGGATGGCAGCCGGCTCCGCCAACTCTTGTATCAACAAAACGCGATGCGTGTACGCGGTACGCAGGCGCCAACTGACGTGCTTGAACCTTCATCTCGGCGGGCGTGCGGGCGCAAGGGGCATCGCCTCCCGCGGCGCCGCACCCACGCCGACCACGCTCGCCGCCGCGTGCGCAGCCGTGTGCGTGATGCTCACGTGCCACTCCGCGATCCCGAGCCCCGCCGCAATTTCCGCACACTTTCCGCGCACCGTGACTTCCGGTTGCCCGGACGGGAGCCGCCGCACCTCGATGTCGGTCCACGCGACGCCGCGCGCCCATCCCGTGCCGAGCGTTTTCATCACTGCCTCCTTTGCGGCGAACCGCCCGGCGAGAAATTGCACGCGGAGCGGCCCGTCGCCCGCTTCCGCCTGTTCGCCGGCCGTATAGAGCCGGCGCAGGAAGCGCTCGCCGTGACGCTCGAGGGCGTCGCGGATGCGATCGATCTCGACGAGATCGATGCCGTGGCCGAGGATGCGCATCGTGCACCAAATTGTGTCGGGGGGGGCCGTCGGGCAACTCGGAACGATGCCGATTGCAGTCAACCACGACCGGCGGCTTGGCAGCCGCCGACCCCGCACGCACGCAGGCGCGCGCGCCGGACGTTCGTCAGAGCGGCTGAAAGAGCTCCGCGAGGGAGAGCAGGAGCGGCCGGTCGGCGCCCGGCGGCTGCCAGACGAGCCGTTCCCGCTCGAACGTCGGGAAAGAATCGGCGGGCGTCCAGACCTCGACCTGGTGCTCATCGCCATCGATGACCCAGTAGAGCGGGATGCCGGCCTCCTGGTATCGACGCCGCTTGAGGAAGCGATCGCTGCGCGCGGTGCTCGGACTCAGCACCTCGGCGACGAGCAACACGTCGCGCATGCGGGTCCAGTCGAGCGTCCTCGCCTGCTCGAAGTCCACGACGAACACATCAGGTTGAACCAGCACGTCCGGGGCCCACGAGATGTCCGCCGGGGACATCATCACGTGGCCGACGCGCGTGCCTTGCAGGTAGGTCTTGAGCGCCACCGTCAGCCGGACTGCCAACTCCTGGTGCCACGCCCGCGGCGCCGGCGTCACCAGCAGCTCGCCGTAGACGACCTCGTAGCGCTTGCCGTCGTCCGGCAGCGCGCGGACCATATCGGCGGTGTAGTAGATCGGGTCGGCCATGCCCATAAGGTCGTCTCGGCGAACGGGAGATGGCAACAGGCGGGCATGCCACAAGCTGGCAGCGTGCGCCGAATCGCCTGCACCGAACGAGCGCGCGCCGGTGCCGAAGCGCCCGCGCGAGCGGCTCAGCGATCCTTCACCTTCGCCCACGAGTCCCGCAGCGCCACCGTCCGGTTGAAGACGAGCGCGCCGGGGCGGGACTCGATCGGGTCGCTCATGAAGTATCCGGTCCGCTCAAACTGATAGCGCGTGCCCGGAGGATCCTGCGCCACGCTCGGCTCGACCTTGGCGCCGCGCACGGTGACGAGCGAGTCCGGATTGAGCGCGCTCACGAAGTCCTGACCTTCGGGAAGCGCATCGGGATTCGGTACGGCGAACAGGCGGTCGTAGAGACGCAGCTCGGCGTCGAGTGCGTGGGCGGCCGAGACCCAGTGGATCGTGCCCTGCACGCGGCGGCCGTCCGGCGCGTCGCCGCCGCGGGTGGCGGGATCGTAGGTGCAGTGCACCTCGACGACCTCGCCCGCGGCGTTCCTTACCACATTGGTGCAGGTGACGAGATAGCCGTACCGCAACCGCACCTCGCGTCCCGGCGCCAGCCGGAAGAATTTCTTCGGCGGGTTCTCCATGAAGTCGTCCCGCTCGATCCAGAGCTCACGCGAGAACGGCACGGGGCGCGAGCCTGTCAACGGCACGTCGTGCGGATAGAGCGGCGCGTCGAGCGTCTCGCCCTGGCCCTCCGGATAGTTGGTGATCACCAGCTTGAGCGGATGCGCCACCGCCATCACCCGCGGCACCCGCATGTTGAGGTCGTCACGCACCGCGTGCTCGAAGGTGGCCAGCTCGATCCGCGCGTCCGACCGCGCAACGCCGATGGTCTCGGCAAAGGCGCGGACGGCCTCGGGCGTGACGCCGCGGCGCCTGAGGCCCGCAATCGTCGGCATCCGCGGGTCGTCCCACCCGGTCACGTAGCCTTCGTTCACCAGCCGGAGCAGCTTCCGCTTGCTCAGCACCGTGTAGTCCAGCTCGAGCCGGGCGAACTCGGTCTGTTCCGGCGGCCGCTCGAATCCCGCCTCCCGCACCAGCCAGTCGTACAGCTCGCGGTTGTCCTTGAACTCGAGGGTGCAGAACGAGTGGGTGATCCCCTCGAACGCGTCCGAGAGGCCGTGGGCAAAATCGTAGAGCGGGTAGAGGCACCACTCGGTGCCGCGGCGGTAGTGCGACGCGTGCCGGATCCGGAGCAGCAGCGGGTCGCGCATGAGCATGTTGGCATGCGCCATGTCGATCCGGGCGCGCAGCACGTGGGCGCCGTCGGGGAATTCGCCGGCGCGCATCCGGCGGAGCAGATCGAGGTTCTCTTCGACAGTCCGGTCGCGATACGGGCTTGGCGTGCCGGGCACGGTGACGGTGCCGCGCCCCGCGCGAATCGCCTCCTCGCTCTGCGAGTCGACATACGCTTTCCCTTCCCGCACCAGCGCTTCCGCGATCTCGTACAGCCGCTCGAAGTAGTCGCTCGCGAACCTCTCCTCGTCCCACGCGAAACCGAGCCAGCGAACGTCCTCGCGGATCGCGTCGACGTAGCGGAGGTCCTCGGTGGCCGGATTGGTGTCGTCGAACCGCAGGTTGCACAGCCCGGCGAACTCGCGGGCGATGCCGAAGTTGAGGCAGATCGACTTGGCGTGGCCGATGTGCAGGTAGCCATTGGGCTCGGGCGGGAACCGCGTATGGATCGGGCGGCCGAAGCGGCCGCTCGCGGCGTCGGCCGCGACTTTTTCGCGGAGGAAGTCCTTGCGCGCGGCGTCGCGAACGGGCGCGTGGGGGAGCTCGGGTCGGTCGGCGTGGGTCACGCCGTGAATTTACCGAGATTCAGCAGGAGTGGTGAGGGCGCAACGAAGCGCCCGGGGGCCAAGCTCCCGGGCGCTTCGTTGATGGTGCGCTGGTGTCGGGCGATTCGAACGCCTATTCCACCTCCCCGATGAGCGCCGCCGCCGTGAGCTGCTGGGTCGTCGGCTGCTCTTCCACCGGCGCCGGCGGCGGGGGCTCGTAGCCCTCGGGCGGCTCGATGTCGATCTCGGCGTAGCGGTAGATGCCGCTGCCCGCCGGAATCAGGTGCCCGATGATGATGTTCTCCTTGAGACCGAGGAGATCGTCCTTGGCCCCGCGGATCGCCGCATCGGTCAACACCCGCGTGGTCTCCTGGAACGACGCCGCCGAGATGAAGCTCTGCGTCGTGAGACTCGCCTTGGTGATGCCCAGCAGCACCGGCTCGGCCTGCGCCGGCGTGCCCTTCCGCCGCAGCGTACGCTCGTTCTCGTCGCGGAAGGTCAACCGGTCGACCGTCTCCCCCTCGAGGAAGTCGGTGTCGCCCGGATCCGTGACGCGCACCTTCTGCAGCATCTGCCGCACGATCACGCCGATGTGCTTGTCGCTGATTCGCACACCCTGCAGGCGATACACCTCCTGCACCTCGTTCAGCAGGTATTCCTGCACCGCCCGCGGCCCTTTGATGAGCAGGATGTCGTGGGGGTTCACCGGGCCCTCGGTGAGCCGGTCGCCGGCGCGCACGCGGTCGCCCTCGTGCACCCGGAGATGCTTGCCGGCCGGCACCTCGTAGAGCTGCGGCTCCACGGCGCCCTCGGCTTGCTCGACCGGGTAGACGTAGATCTCGCGCTTGCCGCGCTTGATCTCGCCGAACTTGACCACGCCGTCGACCTCGCTGATGGTAGCCGGATCCTTGGGCCGGCGCGCCTCGAACAGCTCCGCCACGCGCGGGAGGCCGCCCGTAATGTCGCGCGTCTTGTATGCCTGCCGCGGAATCTTGGTGACCGTGACGCCCTTCGACACCTTGACCGGCGCCGAGAGAAACACCGTCTTGTCCTTGCTTTCCTTCTTGCTCTTCCCGGGCCAGGCCACGTTGATCGGGTACTCCTCCACGTGGAACTTGGTGCTCCACGGGTTGGCCCCGTCCGGAATGTCCATCGCCCGGCTCACCTGGTCGGTGGGCGAGCCCAGAATGATCCGGCTTCCCTCGGCCAGGGTGTACTCCTGCGGGTCCTTGCGGTGGCTGAGGTACACCAGCACGCTCGGATGCAGCTCGCGCTCCGGATCGGCCATGACGACGAGCGACCGGAGGCCGGTGCCCTCATCCAGCTCTTCGCGCAGCGTGACGCCCGGCACCAGGTCCTTCCACCGCATCTCGCCGTCGGACTTGATGATGCTCGGGTCGTTGTACGGGTCCCAGGTGTAGAGGATCGTCGCCCGACGGTCGTTGTCGCCCTTGGTGACGGTATCGCCCTCCTTCACCGCGAGCAGCGCGCCCTCGGGCACCGGGTAGCGGTTCAGGACCTTCTTCGGATCCCGCGCGTCCACCACCAGGATGCCTTCCTTGCTCTCGTCGTCGGCGCTCTCGTCCTCACGGGTGAGCACGATGCGGATCGACGCCTTGGTGCCGTCCTCGTATTCGATCGGCAGGTCGGTCCACTCGAGCCCCTCGGTATAGTGCACCACGCCGTCCAACCGCGCCCGCCGCTCCGCCTCTTCCGCGATGCGTGACGAGGTGCCGCCGATGTGGAAGGTGCGCAGCGTGAGCTGCGTGCCCGGCTCGCCGATCGACTGCGCGGCCAGGATGCCCACCGCCTCGCCCATGTCCACGATGTCCATCGTGGCGAGGTTGCGGCCGTAGCACATGCGGCAGATGCCCCGCCGCGCCTCGCAGGTGAGCACCGAGCGGATCTTCACCTTCTCCAGCCCCGAGTCCTCGATGGCCGAGGCCATCTCCTCGCTGATGAGCTGGCCCGACTGCACCAGGAGCTTCTGGTCGCCGTGCTCGTCCAGCTCGTGCGGATCGAAGACGTCCTCCGAGGCCACGCTGCCCAGAATGCGCTCGCGCAAGGGCTCGATCACGTCCTCGCCCTCCTTGAGCGCCGCCACCTCGAGACCCAGGATCGTACCGCAATCCTCCTCGGTGATCGTGACGTCCTGCGCCACGTCCACCAGGCGGCGGGTAAGGTAGCCGGCGTCGGCCGTCTTGAGCGCCGTGTCGGCCAGGCCCTTCCGCGCGCCGTGGGTCGAGATGAAGTACTCGAGCACGGTGAGCCCCTCGCGGAAGTTCGACTTGATCGGGCTCTCGATGATCTCACCGATGCCGCCGGTGAGTTTCTTCTGCGGCTTGGCCATGAGCCCGCGCATGCCGGCGAGCTGCCGGATCTGGTCGCGGCTGCCGCGCGAGCCGGAGTCGAACATCATGTACACCGGGTTGAACCCGCCGCGCGACAGCCGCATCGAGTTCACCATCGCCTCGGCCACGTCATTGTTGGCGTGGGTCCAGGCGTCGATCACCTTGTTGTAGCGCTCGCCGAAGGTGATCTGGCCGGTGTTGTACGCCTTCTGGAAGCGCTTGACCCGCGCGTCCGCCTCACTCAGGAGCTCGCTCTTCTCGGCCGGGATCTCCAGATCCTCGATGCCGATGCTGACGCCGCCCATCGTGGCAAAGCGGAAGCCGAAGTCCTTCAGCCGGTCGAGGAAGCCGACGGTCTCGGCGAGCCCCGCGCGCCGGTAGCTCTGGAGCACCAGCTCCGAGAGCTGCTTCTTCTTCATCAGGTCGTCGCGGAAGCCGAGCTCGACCACGACCTTGCGCGGCAGGATGCTGTTGAAGAGCACCCGGCCCACCGTGGTGCGGAGCCAGCGGGGGCGGTTGTCCTGCGCCTCGCGCGGCGGCACGTACCAGAAGCAGATGGCCGTGTGGTAGCGCACACTCCCGTTGAGGAGCGCCATTTCCAGCTCGGCCAGCGAGCCGAAGTAGCGCGCATCCTTCCAGAGCCGCGCCTTGGCCTCCTCCTGCTTCCCGCCCCCGGCCTTCCGCAGCTCCTCCTCGAAGCCCGACGGCAGCTTGGTGAGGAAGTACGACCCGAGCACCATGTCCTGGCTCGGCTCGGCCACCGGGCGCCCATCGCTCGGCTTGAGGATGTTGTTCGACGAGATCATGAGGAGCCGCGCCTCGAGCTGCGCCTCGAACGAGAGCGGCACGTGCACGGCCATCTGGTCGCCGTCGAAGTCCGCGTTGAACGCCGCGCAGACCAGCGGGTGGATCCGGATGGCCTTGCCCTCGACCAGCACCGGCTCGAACGCCTGGATGCCCAACCGGTGGAGCGTGGGCGCACGGTTCAGCAGCACCGGGTGGTCCTGGATGATCTCTTCCAGGATCTCGTACACCTCGGGCCCCTCGCGCTCCACGATCTTCTTGGCGCGCTTGACCGTCTCGGCGATGCCCTTCTCCACCAGCTTGTGGATGATGAACGGCTTGAACAGCTCGACCGCCATCGCCTTGGGGAGGCCGCACTGGTGCAGCCGGAGCTCGGGGCCCACCACGATGACCGAGCGGCCCGAGTAGTCCACGCGCTTGCCGAGCAGGTTCTGGCGGAACCGGCCCTGCTTGCCCTTGAGCATGTCGGAGAGGCTCTTCAAGGGCCGCTTGCCGCGCCCACGGATCGCCTTCGAGCGGCGCCCGTTGTCGAACAGCGCGTCCACCGCCTCCTGCAGCATCCGCTTCTCGTTCCGGAGAATCACCTCCGGCGCCTTGTGCTGGATGAGCTTCTGCAGCCGGTTGTTCCGGTTGATCACCCGCCGATAGAGATCGTTGAGGTCGCTCGTGGCAAAGCGCCCGCCGTCGAGCGGCACCAGCGGCCGGAGGTCGGGCGGAATCACCGGCACCACGTCGAGGATCATCCACGCCGGCGTGTTCGGCAGGTCGCCGCTCTCGCCGGACGAGAGGAACGCGTCCACGATCTTGAGCCGCTTGAGCATCTGCTTCTTGCGGTGCTGGCTGGTCTCGTGCGCCACGCCCGCGCGAAGCTCTTCGGCCAGCTGCTTCACGTCGAGCCGCGCCAGCAGCTCGCGCACGGCGGGGGCGCCGATGTCGGCCTTGAACGCGGTGTCGCCCTCCTCGCGCGCCTTGGCGCGGAGCGCCAGGTACTCCTCCTCATCGAGGAGCTGGTTGGTCTCGACCTCCTGCTTGCCCGGCTCGATGACGATGTAGCTCGAGTAGTAGATGACCCGCTCGAGATCGCGGAGCGTGATGTTGATCAGGTTGCCCATCGGGCTCGGCAGCGTCTTGAAGAACCAGATGTGCGCCACCGGCACGCTGAGCTCGATGTGGCCCATGCGCTCGCGCCGGACCTTCGAGAGCGTGACCTCCACCCCGCAGCGGTCGCAGATGACCCCGCGGTAGCGGATGCGCTTGTACTTGCCGCAGTGACACTCCCAGTCCTTGACCGGGCCGAAGATCCGCTCGCAGAACAAGCCGTCCTTCTCCGGCTTGAACGAGCGGTAATTGATCGTCTCCGGCTTGGTCACCTCGCCCCACGACCACCAGGTGCGCTGGCCCTGGAGCTCCAGGCGCTCGCGCTCCTTGGGATCGCGCGGCCCCCGGATTTCCTCCGGGGCGGCGATGCGGATGCTGATATAGTCGAAGCTCGAGCTCTTGGGCTCGCGGCCGCTGCGAAAATCAATCATGTGTGGACCTCTTACTCGTCGCCGGCTTCAGTGGTACCCAGGGTGACCTTGAGACCCAGCGCCTGGAGCTCTTTCACCAATACGTTGAACGACTCGGGGATGCCGGGCTCCGGCAGATTCTGCCCCTTCACGATCGCCTCGTAGACCTTGCTGCGACCGTTCACGTCGTCGCTCTTGACCGTGAGCATTTCCTGCAGCGTGTGCGCCGCGCCGTAGGCCTCGAGCGCCCACACCTCCATCTCGCCGAACCGCTGGCCGCCGAACTGCGCCTTGCCGGCGAGCGGCTGCTGCGTCACCAGCGAATACGGCCCGATCGAGCGCGCATGGATCTTGTCGTCGACCAGGTGGCTCAGCTTGAGCATGTAGATCGAGCCCACCGTGATCTCGCCCTCGAAGGGCTGGCCGGTGCGGCCGTCCCTGAGCCGCGCCTTGCCCGAGGGCGTGAGGCCCGCCGCACGCAGCAGCTCGTCGGCCGCCGCGTTGAGGTCGGCGTCCTTCGACGAGCCGAGGAACCGCGCGAGCGCCGGCTTGCCGGCACCCTCGAGCGCCTCGGCCAGCGACACGGCCGCGGCCTTCTCGGCGTCCTTCACCGCCCTGGCCTGCGCTTTTCCACCCTCCGTCTCCGCCTTCTGTGCCTCGACCTCGTGGCGCCGCTGCTCGAGCTCGCGCTCGCCCAGCTCGCGCGCCGCGTCGGTCAGGAACGCGCGCAAGCGGTGCGACAGCTCCCGCGTCTCGGCCGACGCTCCCCTGGCCGAGAGCAGCTCGATGCCGGACTCGAGCAGCATGGTGCGCTCGCCGTTCGGCGCGATGGCCTTGAGGTCGTGCACCATGCGGGCGATGGCAGCCTCGCCCAGCTCCGGCGGACGGGCGCGAAGCTTGAGCCCCTCGGCCGCCCACTTGAAGCCCGACAGCCGGAGCAGCGTCCCGATCTCGGCCTCGTCGGCGCCGCGGAAGACCGGCGTCTTGGCCTCGAAGCCGAGAATCCGGGCGCACCAGCCGAGGTGCGTCTCCAGGATCTGCCCCACGTTCATCCGGCTCGGCACGCCGAGCGGATTGAGTACGATGTCGACCGGGGTGCCGTCGGGCAGGAACGGCATGTCCTCCTCCGGCACGATCCGGGCGACGATGCCCTTGTTGCCGTGGCGGCCCGCCATCTTGTCGCCCACCGACACCTTCCGCTTCTCGGCGATGTAGACCTTCACCAGCTGGATGACGCCCGGAGGCAGCTCATCCGGCTGGAGAATCTTGTCGATCTGGTCTTCCGCCTTCTCCTCGACCTTGGCCCGCTCGCGCCCGGCCATGTCGATGGCCGCGCGGATCCGCTCGTTGGCGTCGCGATTGGTGACCCGGAGCGTCTTGAGGTCGACGTCGCCCAGATCGATTTCCTCGAGTGCCGAGCGGGAGAGCCGGGTGCCCGACGGCCGATACTCCTCGACCGTGCCGGACTTGAGCATGAGGGCCACCTCCTGCCCCTCGAGCAGGCGCTGCAGCTCCTCCATCATGACGGTCGTGATCCGGGCCTTCTCGTCGGTCTCGATCCGGCGCACCTCGCCGATCCGCTCGCCGCGGTCCTTCTCGACCACCGCGTCCTCGATGCGGCTGAAGATCTTCACGTCGATGACGACGCCGGCCATGCCGGGCGGCACCTTGAGCGAGCTGTCCTTCACGTCCTTGGCCTTCTCGCCGAAGATGGCCGTGAGCAGCTTCTCCTCGGGCGACAGCTCGGTCTCGCCCTTGGGCGTGATCTTGCCGACCAGGATGTCGCCCGGCTTCACGTGGGCGCCGATCCGCACGATGCCCCGCTCGTCGAGGTCGATGAGCGACTCGTCCGAGACGTTGGGGATTTCGCGAGTGATCTCCTCCTGGCCCCGCTTGGTGTCCCGCACGTGCAGCTCGAGCTCCTGGATGTGGATCGACGAGTAGACGTCGTCCTTCACCAAGCGCTCCGAGAGCACGATGGCATCCTCGAAGTTGTGCCCGTACCAGGGCATGAACGCCACCAGCACGTTGCCGCCCAGGGCCAGCTCGCCCCCGTCGGTCGCGGCGCCGTCAGCGATGATCTCGCCCTGCGCCACCTCCTGGCCCAGGTGCACCAGCGGCCGCTGGTTGATGGCCGTGTCCTGGTTGGTGCGCCAGAACTTCCGCACGCGGTAGCGGTCGTACTGGTGCAACCGCGCGAGCGGCTGCTCCTCCGTTGCACCCCGCGCCGCCCTGGCTGCGCCGTTCCCCGCGCCGCCCCCGGCGCCGTTGCCTGCGCCCTTCCCGTTGCCCGCCGCACCCAAGCCGGCGTCCACGATGATCTCATCGGCGGTGACCCGGGTGACCCGGCCGCCCCGCCGCGCGACGATGACCGAGCCCGAGTCGCGCGCCACCTTCTCCTCGAGCCCGGTGCCCACCACGGGCGCCTCGGGAAAGAGAAGCGGCACCGCCTGGCGCTGCATGTTGCTGCCCATGAGCGCGCGGTTGGCGTCGTCGTGCTCCAGGAACGGAATCAGCGCCGCCGCGATCGACACGAGCTGCTCGGGCGCCACGTCCATGAAGTCGATCCGGTCGGGCGCGAGCAGCGGGTAGTCGTCGCCCTTGCGGCAGAGCACGAGCTGCTCGGTGAACGAGCCGTCGGCGTTGAGCGACGCATTGGCCTGCGCCACCGCGTAGCCCTCCTCCTCGCTCGCGCTGAGCCAGCGGATGTCGTTGGTGGCCTTCCCGTTCTTCACCACCCGGTAGGGCGTCTCGATGAAGCCCAGGTCGTTGATCCGTGCGTAGGTCGAGAGGCTCGTGATGAGACCGATGTTCGGACCTTCCGGCGTCTCGATCGGGCACATCCGGCCGTACTGCGAGTAGTGGACGTCGCGCACCTCGAAGCCAGCCCGCTCGCGGGTGAGCCCGCCGGGGCCAAGCGCGCTCAGGCGCCGCTTGTTGGTGAGCTCCGCCAGCGGATTGGTCTGGTCCATGAACTGCGAGAGCTGCGAGCTGCCGAAGAACGCCTGGATCACTGCACTCACCGTGCGTGCATTGACCAGGTCGTCGAGCGAGATCTTCTCGGGGTCCGAGTTGATGCTCATCCGCTCCTTCACCAGCCGCGCCATGCGGGAGAGGCCCACGCTGAACTGGTTGGCGATGAGCTCGCCCACGCTCCGGATGCGCCGGTTGCCCAGATGGTCGATGTCGTCGGTGAAGCCGCGCCCATCGTGCAGATCGATCAGGTAGCGGATGATCGCGACGAAGTCGTCCTCGGTGAGGACCGTGTGGTTGGCATCGGTCTTCAGGCCCAGCCGCTGGTTGATCTTGTAGCGGCCCACCCGGCCCAGGTCGTAGCGCTTCGGGTTGAAGAAGAGCTTCTGAAGCTGCTGCCGCGCCGTTTCCAGGTTGGGCGCGTCGCCCGGCCGGAGCAGGGCGTAGATCTGCTCCAGGGCCTCGGCCTCGCTGTGGGTCGGGTCCTTGGCCAGCGTGTTCTTGATGAGCGGCGACTCGCTCCGCCCGGGCGGCAGGAGCACCTCGACCTTGTGCACGCCTTCCTTGAGGAGCCGCTTCCGGAGCGCGTCGGTCAGCTCGGCGCCCGCCTCGGCCAGCACCTCGCCGGTGCCGGGGTCGGCCACGGCAAAGGCGAGCACGTGGTTGTGCCGGTCGCGCGTGGTGGTCGGCTGCTCCTCGTCCCGCAGGTCGATGGCGGTGTAGCCGGCGAACACGGTCACCCGCTGCACGCCCTTGTGGCGCATCTCGTTGAGCCGCTCCTGGGTCAGCTCGTCGCCGACCAGGCCGAGCGGCTCGGCGGACGGATCCTCGGGGTTCGGCACGTCCTGGGCGAGGAGCGCGCCCACCAGCTCGCGCCGCTCGTGCCGGGCGCTCATCTGCCCGGTGATGTCCAGCTCCTTCGTGGCGAAGAAGAGCCGCAGGATTTCGGCGTTGGTCCCGTAGCCGAACGCGCGGAGCAGTGCGGTGGCCGGGAACTTCTTCTTCTTATCGATGTGCACGTAGATCACGTCGTGGATGTCGATGGTGAACTCGACCCACGAGCCCCGGAACGGAATGATCCGCGCGCTGAAGAGCCGCTGCCCGTTGGGGTGCGTGTCCTCCTCGAACACCACGCCCGGCGAGCGGTGGAGCTGGCTCACCACCACGCGCTCCGCGCCGTTGATGACGAACGTCCCGAGCGGGGTCATGATGGGCAGCTCGCCCAGGTAGACCTCCTTCTCGATGATGTTCTTCGGCCGCTTCTCGCCGTCCACCTCCTCGAACACCACGAGCTGGAGCGTGGCCTTGAGCGCCGCGGCGTAGGTCATGTCGCGCTCGATGCACTCCTCGACCGTGTACTTGGGCTCGCCCAGCGCGTAGCGCAGGAAGTCGAGGCTGTACTTCCCGTTCACGTCGGAGATCGGGAAGAGGTCGCGGAAGACGCGCTCCAGCGAGACGTCCTGGCGGTCGCCCTCGATGTTGTCGGGCACGAGCAGCGTGCCGAACGCGGCCGTCTGGATGTCGAGGAGGTGCGGCATCGGCATGCCGCCCTCGCGCTTGCTGAACGTGATTACGGATCGATTATCGGGCATCAGTCACTCACTCGCGCGCGACGGGCGCGCCAAGGCGCGCCGGATACGCGCGCAACACAAATGGCCCCAACGCCGATCCCCCGCCGGCGGCGGGGTGACTCTCGGGGCTCGGATGGACCTGCGGTGTACGGGAGCTTCGAGCTCGCATGCGTCTCACTGATGTAGGGTTGCCTTGAAATCCACGGCTCGGGCCGGGATGAGCCGGCCCACGTCCGGGATCGGCACCCCTACTTCAGCTCGACGACCGCGCCCTGCTCTTCCAGCTTCTTCTTGATCTCTTCGGCCTCCGCCTTGGAGATGGCTTCCTTCAACGTGCTCGGGACGTTGTCCACGGCGTCCTTGGCCTCCTTGAGGCCGAGGCTCGTGATCTCGCGGACCACCTTGATGACCTGGATCTTCTTGGCGCCGCCCTCCTTGAGGACGACCGACCACTCGGTCTTCTCTTCCGCCGGCGCGGCCGCGGCCGCACCACCCGCGCCGCCTGCGGGAGCCGCCGCCACCGGGGCCGCGATCGTGACGTTGAATTTCGACTTGAACGCCTCGATCAGCTCGGCCAGCTCGATGACGGTCTTGCCCCCGATCGCCTCGAGGATCTCTTCGTTGCTCAACGTGGTGGTTGCCATGTCCCCTGTCTCTCCATCCGGTTAAGAAGCGGCGCCGCCGGCGGCGGCCTCCCGCTCTGCACGAAGCGCCTCGAGGGCGCCGACCACTTGATACAGCATGCCGTTCATGACCCCGACGAGCTCCGCGAGCGGCGCCTGCAGCGCGCCCGCCAGTTGGCTCAGCAGCTCGTCGCGCGAGGGCAGCTCGGCGAGGCGCTTCACCTGGTCGGGCGTGACGGTGCGTCCGTCCACCAGGCCGCCCTTGATCGTGGGCCGCTCGAACTCGCGCGCGAAATCGGCCAGCACCTTGGCGGCCGCCACCGGATCGGCGCCCGCGAGCACGAGGCCGGTGGGCCCGGCGAGGTGCTCGTCGAGCCCCGCCACGGCGTTCGCCGCAAAGGCGCGCTGGGCCAGCGTGTTCTTCACCACGAGGTACTCGACCCCGGCGGCGCGGAGCCGGCGGCGGAATTCGGTCATCCGCAGCACGTTGAGCCCGCTGAAGTCGGTCACGTACAGGTTGGGCGACCCCTTGAGCTGCGCCGTGAGCGCATCGACGGTCGCCTGGCGTTCGGTCTTGCTCATCGATAGCTCGCCGTGTCCAGCTTGACGCCCGGCCCCATGGTGCTCGACACCGTGGCGGAGCGGATGTAGGTGCCCTTGGCTGCCGATGGCTTGGCCCGGACTATCGTGTCCATGAAGGCCTGCACGTTGTCCGCGAGCTGCGCCGGGCTGAAGGAGACCTTGCCCACCGGCGCGTGCACGTTGCCGGTCTTGTCCACCCGGAACTCGATCTTGCCCGCCTTGATCTCGCGGACCGCGCGGGCCACGTCCGTCGTCACCGTGCCTGCCTTCGGATTCGGCATGAGCCCGCGGGGGCCGAGCACCCGGCCCAACTGGCCGAGCTGGCCCATCACGTCGGGAGTCGCGACGATCACGTCGGTGTCCAGCCAGCCGTCCTTGATCTTCTGGACGTACTCGATGCCGACAAAGTCGGCCCCGGCGGCCTCGGCTTCGCGCACCCGCTCGCCCTGGGTAATCACCAACACGCGGACCGACTTGCCGGTTCCGTGCGGCAGCACGACGGTGCCCCGCACCACCTGGTCGGCATGGCGGGGGTCAACGCCCAGGTTGACCGCTACGTCCACCGTCTCGTCGAACTTGGCGAACGCAGCCTGCTTCACCAGCGCCACCGCCTCGGGAACGGAGTAGGTGCGGCTCCGATCGACTTTGGCTTCCGCCGCGCGGGACTTCTTGCCTCCGGCGCTCTTCACCGCTGCCGGCATCAGTCCACCACCTCCAGCCCCATCGAGCGCGCCGTGCCGGCGATCATCCGCATGGCGCTGTCGAGGTCCGCCGCGTTGAGGTCCTGCATCTTGATCTCGGCGATCTTCCTGACCTGGGCGCGGGTCACCTTGCCCACTTTGTTTCGGTTGGGCTGCGCGCTGGCCTTCTCGATGCCGGCCTCCCGCATGAGGAGATTCGGCGCCGGCGGCGTCTTGGTGATGAACGTGAAGGTCCGGTCGGCAAAGATGGTCACCACCACGGGGATCACCATGCCCGACTGGCTCTGCGTCCGCGCGTTGAACTGCTTCACGAACTCCATGATGTTGACGCCGTGCGGGCCCAGCGCCGTGCCCACCGGCGGCGCGGGTGTCGCCGCACCGGCCGGACACTGGAGCTTCACGACTGCGTTGATCTTCTTGGCCATGATGTCCTAGTGTCCGCGGAGCTGCGTGTAGTCCATCTCGACCGCCGTCGGGCGGCCGAAGAGGCTTACGCTCACCCGCACCTTGCCCTTGTCGCCCAGCACCTCTTCAACGGTGCCGCTGAAATCGGAGAACGGCCCCTCCGTGATCTCCACCACCTGGCCGATCATGAAGGGGATCTCCTCCTTCGGCTCGGCCTCCGCCACCGCTTCGGCGATGCCGAGCAGGCGGTTCACTTCGTCCTGGCGGAGCGGCTGCGGCATCTTGCCCGAGCCCACGAACTTGATCACGCCCTGGATGCTGTTGACGACGTGCAGCGCCTCCTGGCTCATCTGCATTTCGACCAGTACGTATCCGGGGTAGAGCTTGCGCTCGACCGTCATCTTCTTGCCGTTCTTGATCTCGATCACGTCCTGCACCGGCACCAGCGCCTGCCGGATGAGCTTCTGCTCGGGCGGTCTCGGGTCGTCCTCGATGCGCCGGGCGAGCAGGCTTCGCACCTTGTTCTCGTGCCCGGCGGTGGTCTGGATCGCGTACCAGCGATAGTCCATGGGCCTACCGCGCGAGGCGCGCGACGCCGTTCACCAGGATCTCCTGGAGCACGAAGTCCATGAGGCCGATGGCGAGGCCCAGCGCGATCGAGAGCAGCACGATCATGCGCGTCGCCTTGATCAGCTCGGGCTTC
Source organism: Gemmatimonadales bacterium (assembly GCA_036279355.1). NCBI lineage: Bacteria > Pseudomonadati > Gemmatimonadota > Gemmatimonadia > Gemmatimonadales > Gemmatimonadales bacterium. The sequence continues at coordinate 10,740 of DASUJH010000023.1, read as the reverse complement.
GAGGGCCAGGTCACCTTGTCCAGCTCGGTCCGGACGGCGCGGAGAAACCCGCCGCTCTCCGACACCCAGGCCGTGAGCCGGTTGCCCGGGGTTGCCGTCTCAGCGCTCTCCATCAGCTACTTCGACTCCTTGTGCGTCCGGTGCGTGTCGCACCGCGGGCAGTACTTGCGATATTCGACCCGCTCGGGGTGCTTCCGCCGATTCTTCGTCTGGAAGAAGTTGCGGCTTTTACACTCGGTGCACTCGAGGATGATCTTGTCCCGGGGCATTGCGTCTTCTCCTGTTCAAGCTCGCGACCGGGATCGAACCGGTGACCTCATCCTTACCAAGGATGCGCTCTACCGACTGAGCTACGCGAGCGCCACCGCGATTCAAGCGGGCGACGGGGCTCGAACCCGCGACCCTCAGCTTGGAAGGCTGATGCTCTACCAACTGAGCTACACCCGCGAGCATTCCAACTACATGCCCCCGCCCACCGCGTGCCCCGCGCAACGTGCGACTCGGCCACCGCTGGCCCCGATATGGTGGGGGTAGGATTCGAACCTACGTAGGGCGTTAGCCCGGCAGATTTACAGTCTGCTGCCATTAGCCACTCGGCCACCCCACCGTGCGCCCTACGCCACCATCCGCGCGCTGAGCCGACCCCGCGACTCCACTCTCTTTCGAGACAGAACCCCGCGCCCGGGCGGGGTTCGGTCGTTCGCGCATCGCTGATTGTGCGGGTGTCGGCACTCCACCGAGCTGACGAGGGGAATCGAACCCCTAACCTGCTGATTACAAATCAGCTGCTCTGCCAATTGAGCTACGTCAGCGTGAGTAGCCCGAAATGGGCAGACCCACATGATACACCACAGCTTACGCTGAGTCAACCGGGGCCGTTCTCACGATCCCGACGGTCCCGTCCTTCATGTCCCGCAGCTCGAATCCGTGCTGGCGGAGAAGGGCCCGCACCCGGTCCGCTTCGGCGAAGTTGCGCCGCCCCTTCTCGCGCTGCCGCACCTCGGCCCAGCGCCGCGCCCACTCCTCCTGCTCCGCCGGGCCGGCCGGGGGGGTCTCGGGCGGCGTTTCGTGCGCCCGGCCGTCGCCGATCGCCGCCGATGGGCCTACCGAGAGCGTCCGGCTCGCCGGCGCGAGGTCGAGCACCGCCTCGCTCAACGCCCACGCGCCCCGCATCGCCGGGCCCACCCGCCGCCCCGCATCGAGCAGCCGATTGCCCTCACGCACCAGCTCGAACAGCGCGGCGATCGCCTGGGGGGCGTTGAGATCGTCGTCCATTGCAACCGTGAAGTCGGCCCTGAACCGCTGGGCCGCCGCGATGCTCTCCGGATCTTCCGCTCGTTCGGGCCCGCCCCGGCCTGACTCGGTCCGCTCGGCCGCGGCGAGCCGGTCGCGGAAGGTGCCGAGCCGGGTCGAGCTCTCCTGCGCGGCGGCGAGGGCCTCGTCGGTCCAGTCGAGCGTCTGCCGATAGTGGGTGCCGAAGATGAGGCGGCGCACGGCACCCGCGTCCACGCCCTGCTCCTTGAGGTCGCGCGCCGTCAGAATGTTGCCGTACCGCTTGGACATCTTGGTGCCGTGGACGTTGAGAAACTCGCCGTGCAGCCAGTAGCGGGCGAACTCCGGTTTGCCGGTGTAGGCGCAGCTCTGGGCGATTTCGTCTTCGTGGTGCGGAAAGATGAGGTCCACGCCGCCCGCATGGATGTCCAGCACGTCGGTGCCCGCGTGCGTTGCGATAAGGTCCAGCGCCATCGCCGAGCACTCGAGGTGCCAGCCGGGGCGGCCCCGGCCGAACGGCGCGTCCCACGCCGCGCCGACCGCTTCATCCTCAGGTCTGGCGGCCTTCCAGAGGGCAAAGTCGCGCGCGTCCTCCTTGGCGTACTCGTCGGCACTGACACCGCGGGCCCCAGTTGCATGGCCCCCTTGCGTTCGAGCTGCCGCAGCAGCCCCGGTGCGCAGCTCGCGCTGGTCCAGCCGCGAGAGCCGGCCGTACGCCGGAAACCGGCCGATGGCGAAGTACACCGACCCGTCCTCTCCCTGATAGGCGATGCCCTTGGCGAGCAGCGCCTCCGTGAGCGCGATCATGGGACCGATGTAGGCGGTGGCGCGGGGGTACGCGTCGGCCGGCCGGATGCGGAGGTAGTCGCGATCGGCAAAGAACGCGTCGATGAAGGGCTGCACATACGCGCCGATCGGCACGCCGGCGGCAGCGGCCCGCTTGATTGTCTTATCGTCCACGTCGGTGAGATTCATGACGTGGAACACCCGGTATCCGCTCGTCTCGAGCCAGCGGCGGAGCAGATCCTCGAAGAGGAAAGTCCGGAAATTTCCGATGTGGGCGTAGTTGTAGACCGTGGGCCCGCAGGTGTAGAGCGTCACCCGGGGCGGCGCGAGCGGCACGAACGGCTCGACCGTGCGCGTGAGCGTGTTGTGGAGGCGAAGGCTCATGGCGCCGCTCCCGCCGGGGCGCCCGTTGCCGGCGCCGGATGCTCGGCCGGCACTACGGTCACGGCCGGGACGCCGGGAAGCCGGATTCCCTCGGCATCGAATCGATTCTTGAACCGGCGCCGGAGCTCGCGCCCCACGCCCCACTGCGCGCCCGGTTGAGTGCGGGCCACCGCCCGCACCACGACTCGATTGTCGCCCAGGGCCTCGACGCCCCAGACGTCGGGCACGCCGTCGAGCGACGGACGCCACTCCTCGTCACGGCTCAGGCTCTGGGCCTCCTCCCGGACCGCGGCGAGCACCCGGTCCACGTCCTCGCTCCCCCCGACCGGGACGTCGATGATGGCCCGGCCCCAGCCCGCGGTCTTGTTGCTCACGACCGTGATGTTGCCGTTGGGGATCACGTGCCGCGTGCCCTCGATGTCCCTCAGCACGACCACCCGAAGCGTAATCTGCTCCACCACGCCGCTCTTGCCGGCCGCCTCGATCACGTCGCCCAGGGCGAACTGATTCTCGAGAAGAAAGAAGAACCCGGAAATGAAGTCCTTGACGAGACTCTGGGCGCCGAACGACACCGCGAGACCGAGGATGCCCGCGCCGGCGAGCAGCGGGCCGATCTCGACGAACAGATTGAGCGTGAGCAACGCCGCGGCCACCAGCACCAGCCCCCGGCCCACGGTGCGGAGCAGTTGCGCGAGCGTCTTGCCGCGCTTTTCGCGGAGCGTGGTGATCGACGGATCGCCGTCGTCCACCCGCGCCTCGATGCGCGCGGCGGCCAGCCGCACGAGCCGCAGCGCGAGCCAGCCGAGCAGCCAGATGACGACCACCTGGGTCAGTCTGCGGCCGAACTCGGCGCTGTCGAGCCGGAACATCTCGACGAAGCGCGTCACGGCGTTCTGGAAGGAGAGCAGGTGTGGCACGGGGCCTAACCTAGAGACGCGCCGGCGCGCGCGTCAATCGTGAGGCGGGCCCCGCGGTTGGGCGGGACCGGCACCGCCGGCGAGCCGCCGCAACCGGATGCCATCCCACGCCAGCACCCGGTCCGCGCCATTTAGCAGCCGACTCAAGTCGTGACAGAACACGAGTCGCGACGCGCCACCGGGACCGCGAGCCACCATCCTCGTCCACGGCCGCCGCCCGTCGAACCAGACGCCGAGCGGCTCGGCCGGCCTTGTGAAACGGAGCAGCTCCCGGAGTGGGAGGGCGGGTGGAACAGGCCGGAAGCGGTGGCGCATGACCGACGGTAACGCTTGGCCGTCGAGGCGCCGTACCACGCGAGCGCGGCCCGGTGCCGGATACCGCTATCTCGCGGCTCGTATCCGGCACTTAGCCTCGCGGCCCGCGAGCACCGCTTCGACCAGCGGCGCGGGATCGAATCGCACCGGGTCGGTGGCGGGCAGGCCGGTCTCGCGCGCCGCGGCTTCGCAGGCGCGCCGCGCGGCACCCGCGTTCAGATCCCAGGTGTTGAGCGACACGCCGATGACCTTCGTCGGGTGAACCGCGGAGCCCAGCATCTCGTACCAGCGGACGTACTCCGCGAGCGGCGGGATGGGCAGCCGGGCGCCTTCGCGGTACTCGCCGACGCAGGCGCGGCTCGCCTGGTGACAGAGGATGAGGCCGTCGGGGCAGCTCCCGTGCAGGAGCCCGAGCGTCACGCCGGAGTAGCCGGGATGGTTGATGCTCCCCTGGCCTTCCACCAGCACGACGTCGGCGTCGCGCGCAGCCTCGAGCGTGAGCCGCTCGGCCGCGCCGGCGATGAAATCCGCGACCACGGCGTCCACCGCGATCCCCCAGCCGGCCAGCATGATCCCCGTCTGGCCGGTCGGCGCGAAGCGGGTGCGCACGCCGCGCCGGTTGAGCCGGCGCTCCAGCTCGAGCTGCGCGGTCATCTTGCCGACGTTGCAGTCGCTGCCGACGGTGAGCACGACATACGCGTCGAGCGCCGCCGCGCGCCCAGCCGCCACCGGCAGATCGGATGGCGGACGGCGCACGTCCACAATGTTCCTGCCCGCCGCGGCCGCCCGCGCCGCGAGCATCGGATCGTCGGCCAGGAAGGTGTGCAGTCCGCTCACGATGTCACAGCCGGCGTCGAGCGCCTGTGCCAGCCACGCGCGCCACTCCTCCGGCAGCCGCCCGCCCACCGGCGCAATGCCGATGATCACGGCATCCGGGCCGAGCGCGAGTCCGCGCTCGATCGAGGCGACCACCGGTATCGCCCGACCGAAACCGAGTACCCCCTGCGCGGTGCGGCCCGCCTGCTTCCGATCCAGCACGCCCACGACCCGCTCCGGCTGGTACCGGATGATCGCGTTCGCCGTCTTGGAGGTCATGGGGCCGAACTCGCCGTCGGCCAGGATGAGATACCGCGCGAAGGGACCGCGCGCGGTGCCGGCGCCGGGCGCCACGCTACCGCTCGGAGGCCTGCGCGGCGGGGGGCGCCGGCGCATCCCGCGCGAGCGGCGCCGCAGCGCCGGGCGACGATGAGCGATTCAGGACCACCGGGTGCAGCGGCGTCAACTGATCGCCGTAGACCTCGCCGAGCAGGAGATGCCGCACCAGCACGAGCACGACCGCGAGCACCGGCACCGCCACGAGGAGGCCGATCGTTCCGAGCAGCTCACCCATGACGAGCACGCCGGCAATCGTGAGCACCGGCGGCAGGTTCACCTGCCGCTCCATCACGACCGGCGACACGAAGTTCGCCTCGATCAGGTGCACGGCGACGCCGAGACCCGCGACGGCGAGCGCCTTGGGCAGGCCGCCCACGGTGAGCGCGAAGAGCGCCGGCAGCACCGTGGAGAAGAGCGTCCCGAAGAACGGGACGATAGCCGCCACCCCGGCGAAGGTGCCGAAAGCGAGCGCGAACGGAATGCCGAGGAGCCAGAGGCCAAGCGTGGTGAGAAGGCCCAGGAGCGTCATCGCCACGATCTGGCCCGCGACCCACGCGCGCAGCGTGACACCCAGATCGTCGAGGATGCGCTCGGCGAGCGGCCGCCGCGCGGGCGGCACGAGCGCGACGAATCCGTCGCGATACACCTTCGGATGGAGCGCGAGATAGGCGCCCATCACGAGCACGCTGATGCCTTCGATGATGATCTCGAGGCTCGACTTGAGGTACGGCACCACGGCGACCCGCGCGAGGCCGACCACGTCGGTGAGCGACGAGGCGACGAGGCCAGGCAGATCGATCGTGCCCACGCTCCGCTCGAGGAACGGCGTGCGGCGCAGCAGGTCGTTGAGGTTCTGACTCAGTGTGGTGAGATAGCCGGGAAGATTGGCGGCCAACTCGCGAACCTGCTCGACAACCGGCGGCACCACGACGATGACGATTCCGGTAAGCAGGCCGAGCGAGATGACGACGGCAGCGAGCAGCGCCAGGCCCGGCGGCATCCCGAGTCGCGTGACGAGCCCCGCGGCGAGCGCACGCAGATAGACGGCGAGCACGACGGAGAGAAAGACGACGAGCAGCACGTCCGCCGTGCGGAGGACGAGCGCCACAAGCAAGACGGCGGCCAACGCCGCCGCCAGAGGAAAACCTCGGACCCGCTCCCGGCCCGCCTGCACCATCAGTGGCCGCCGCCCTCGTCAGACTCTGGGACGACCTCGGCGTCGTGCACCGTTTCGGACCCCTGTCCGCCCGCGCCGAGCTGGCGGGCGTTGCCGCCTCCCGGCAGGAGGCCCATCCGCTGCTTGAGCGCGATGAGCTGCTGGTCGGCCGTGCCATGGTACTCCAGCGCATCGAACTGCTTGGCCAGCGCGTCGCCCGAAAACTCCTCGCTCAGCTCGGCCGCGGCGAGCGCCTTCCGCTCGGACGCCGCGATCTTCTCGGCCACGCGATCGAACGACTCGAACGCACCCTTGTCCGAGAGCCCCGACATCGTCTCCTGAATCCGCTGCTGCGCCTCGGCCCGCTTGGCGCGCGCCACCAGGATGTTCCGCTTCCGCTTGGCCTCTTCGATCTTGTCGTTGAGCTGCCGGAGTGCCTGCTTGAGCTGCTCCGTCTCCGCCTTGTGCTTGAGCCAGGTTTCCTGGAGCTGCTGCGCCCCTTGCAGGTGCTCGTTGTAGCGCATGAGCGCCTGCTTGGCCAGGTCGTCCCGGTTCTCCTGCACCGCGAGCATGGCGCGCCGCTCCCAGTCGTCCGCCTGCTTCTTCATGGCCTCGGCGTCGCTCTGCAGCTTCTTCTCGTCGGCGATGGCGGACGCCACCTGCTGCTTGGCCTTGGCCAACTGGGACTTCATGTCCAGGATGAGCTGATTGAGCATCTTCTCCGGGTTTTCGGCCCGGGTGATGAGGTCGTTGATGTTCGACCGCAGCATGGTGGACAGACGATCAAAGAGTCCCATCGGATCACCCTTCCCGGTACGGCGCTAGTGCGCCCAGGTGAGTGGCCAGCGCCAGCGCGATCGAGTCGAAGCTTGCCTCGAACTCGTTGTAGTCCAGGTTTTCGAGCTCGAGCGCATCGGTCAGCACGATGTGGTCGCCCTCGAGACCGTAGGAGCCGTGGACCAGCTCGCGCGCGTTGAGCTCGAGGAGCTGTCGGAAGAGACCCTTCTGCCGCGGGTCGCTCCCCGGCAGCTCCATGACGCGCACGCGCAGGATCACGACCGGCGGCGCGAAGTGCACCACCACCTCGGCGCCGTCGCGCGTGCGGGCGAGCCAGAGGTTTGGTTCGATCTCGCTGGTCGTGAGGCTGCCGCCGTCGAGCCGGTCGAGCCAGGATTGAACGTCGTCACGGGTGATCATTGAGGGCCTCTCCCCGGCAGCCGCTCGGGCTGGTCTGCCTGCGTCAGAACACGCTCGGCGAAATCTAAGCGCTCCTCCACCTCCGCCAACCGGGCTTTGAGCCCGTCTACTTCGGCCTCAAGCGGCGCCACGACCTGGTCGACCGCCGCCGGGTCGACTCCGCTGCTGCCCTCCAGGCGCCGCGCGATCGCGCTGCCCAACGGACCCCGGAGCACGACGGCGCCACAGATGACGCTCACGAGACCAACCGGGACGGCGAACGCGACGCCGAGGTGCTGGGAGACGTTGGCGAACACGACGCCTCCGAGCACCGCGAAGGCAGCGACCACCGACGCGGTTAGCGTACTCTCGTCCTTGCTCAATGCTCCCCTCCCGCCCCGAGTCCGGCGTCCGCCTCGCGCGGCCGGGCCAGCACCCGCTCCGTGAAATCCATCCGCTCGTGCAGCTCGGCCACGTCCTGGCGCAGCAGCTCCAGCTCCTGGCGCAGCGCCGGATCTTCTACCGGCGCGAGCGAGCGGCCGCGGATCCGCTCCGCCAGCGCGCGGCCGATCGGGCTGTACGCGAGGAAGATGGCCGTGGCGCCGCCGAAGATGAAAATGATGGCGGCGATGTCCTCGAGCATGCGACAGGTCTCCGAAGGTCGAACAGATGGGCTTACGGCCCGCGGCCGCCGAATGTTTCAGAACGCGACAGCCAGACCCCAAACTCCCGATTCAGACCAGCTCGACGCTCACGATGGCGCCGAGCGAAATCGCGATCTCGGTTTCGCTGCCGGGCGGCCGCACGAACACCTCGTGGGCCGTGGGATGGGTATCGACGCTGGTCGGGACTCCGACCACTTCGCTCTTGTCGCTGGTGACGATGCGGACCGGCTGCTCGTGACCCCCGGCGTATCCGAGGGCGGCGACGATTTCGTCGTATGTCATGCGCACCTCGCGGCTGTGGGCCTCGGGTGCGGCCTAATGTAGGGCTTGGGGTTCGACGGCGCGAGCGCCGCCGCCCGCCAACTTCTCCCGCAGAAAGCGGGTCATCAGCTCGAACATGTGGAGCCGGGTCTTGCCGCCGCGAAGCGAGTGGTTCCGGTTGGGGTAGTCCATCATCTGGAAGGGCTTGTCGGCGGCCACCAGGGCGTTCACCAGCATCTCCGAATTCTGGAAGTGGACGTTGTCGTCGCCGCTGCCGTGGATGAGGAGCAGATCGCCGGTGAGCTTGGAGGCGTAGGTGAGCGGCGAGCCGGCGGCGTACCCCTCGCGGTTCTGGTCGGGCAGGCCGTTGTAGCGCTCGGTGTAGATGTCGTCGTAGAGCGCCCAGTGGGTCACCGGCGCCACGGCGATCGCGGCGCGGTACACATTGCCGAAGCGGAACAGGCAATCGAGGCTCAGATAGCCGCCGTTGCTCCAGCCCCAGATGCCGATCCGGGTCGAGTCCACCCACGGGATCCGGCCCAGAATGCGGGCCGCGGCTGCCTGCTCCTCGGTCTCGAGCACGCCCAGCCGCCCGTAGATCACCTTGCGCCAGGCGCGGCCCAGGGGCGCGGGGGTGCCGCGGTTGTCCACGCTCGCCACGGCAAAGCCCTGCTGAGTCAGATATAAATGAAAGAGGTAGTGGGCCACGCCGAGCCAGCGGTCCAGCACGGTCTGGGTGGCGGGGCCGCCATACACGTAGAAGAGCAGCGGGTAGTGGCTGGTGGAGTCGAAGTCCGCCGGCCGCATGACCCACGCGGGCGCCCTGGTGCCGTCCGGGAGATCCACCTTGAAGAACTCGAGCTTGCCGTGGCGCAGCCTGGCGAGCTTGGCCTTGAGCTGTGCGTTGTCCACCAGGGTGCGGATCGCGGCGTGGCCGGGGAGCCGGACGAGATCCACCACCGGCGGCACGTCGAAGCGCGAGTACTCGTGCAGCGCGAATCGATGATCCGGCGACACATCATAGTCGTGCGTCCCCGGCTCATTCGCCGGCGACAGCCGCTCGGCCCGCGCCCGCCCGTCGAGGCGGGCGCGGAAGAGGTAGCGCTGCGCCGGGTTGTCGGGCGAGGCAATGTAATAGACCGAGCCGCCGCGCTCGTCGAGGGCTACGAAATCGATCACGTCGAACGCGCCCGGCGTGAGCAGCTTGACCGAGCGCCCGTCGCGCGAGACGAGGTAGAGATGGCGCCAGCCGTCGCGCTCGCTCATCCAGGTGAACGCCGAGCCGTCCTTGAGCCAGACCATCGCGTCGCCCACGTCCACCCAGGCGCTGTCGCTGTCGGTGAAGATCGTGCGCACCTTGCCCGTGCGCCGGTCGCCGAGCAACACCCGGTTGGTGTCCTGCAGGCGGTTGAGCCGCTGGATTACGACCTCGTCGCTGCTGGCGGCCCAGTCCATTCGCGCCAGGTAGTTGTTGCGCGGATTGCCCGCGATGGCCAGCCAGCGGGTGGGCCCGCCGCCGGTGCTCACGAAGCCGATGCGCGCCGCCGAGTTCGAGCTGCCCGCCTTGGGATACTGCACCGGATTGGTGAATGAATAGAGCGAGTCGGTGTCGTCGATCAGGAGAAAGTCGCGCACGCTGTCGGCGTTGAGCTGCCAGTAGGCGATGGTGCGGCCGTCGGGGCTCCAGCGCCAGCCGTCGCGCAGGTCCAGCTCTTCCTCATATACCCAGTCGAAGGTGCCGTTGATGATGGTGCGCGAACCGTCGGTCGTAAGCCGGGTGATCCGGCCGTCGTCCACCCGCTCGACGTAGAGGTCGTGGTCGCGCACGTATCCGATCCGGGTGCCGTCGGGCGAGAACTCGGCGAAGAGGAGCGAGGACGGGCGCGCGTCGGGGCCGCCGAGCTGGCGCAGGCGGCCGCTGGCGAGGTCGAGCAGCCAGTAGTCGCCCCGGTTGTTCTGGCGCCAGACGGGGCGCGAGTTGGTGAAGATGAGAAGCTGCTTGCCGTCGGGTGACCAGGTGTAGTCCTCCACCTCGAGCGGCTCGGTGGCGCCGGGCGGAACGAGCCGCGACGCCGGCACCAGAACGCGCCGCGTGCCGAGCTCGGTGTCGTAGCGCACGAGATCGGCGCCGTGGCCGTTGGCGGCGGGTTCGAGCCTCGTATAGCCCGCGCCGCCGTCCACCCATTGCGTGGGACCCAGGCGCTCGGTCTCGAATTCGGACGACGCATAGATCCGATCGAGCGTAAGCAGGCTCGAGTCGGCCTGCGCGGAGAGCGAGGCCGGAGCGAAGGGCACCAGCGCACCGGTCCAGACGAGCACGGCAACGAGCGGACGATTCACTGGGCGCATCCCGCGGGAGAGTTGAGGACCGGCGCCAGGAATCGGCCGGTGTGGCTTTCCGGCGTCTGCGCCACCTGCTCCGGAGTGCCGGCGGCAACCACGCGGCCGCCGGCATCGCCGCCTTCCGGGCCCAGATCGATGACCCAGTCGGCGGTCTTGATGACGTCGAGATTGTGCTCGATCACGACGACGGTGTTCCCCTTGTCCACCAGGCGATGCAGCACCTCGAGCAGCAGGCGCACGTCCTCGAAGTGCAGTCCCGTCGTGGGCTCATCGAGGATGTAGAGTGTGCGGCCGGTGTCGCGTTTGGCCA
>DASUJH010000022.1 GCA_036279355.1 Gemmatimonadales bacterium | reverse complement strand
GCCTGGCCATCGCCCGATCCGCCGCGGGCAGCCGGCTTCGATTGGCGCGCAGGCCCTCGGCGAGCGAGCGGTCCGGATCGCAATGCGGATCGAGGCTGGCCAGCACGCGATCGATGCGTGACCACATTCCAACAGCCGGGGTGAGTCGTGTGCCGAGCCGCTCGAATCGGTCGCCGGCGATGTCGAGCGCCCGCAGCCCGTAGCGCTCCGCGAGGCGCGGAATGGGTGGCGCGGCGCCGTGGATGAATTCCGCGCCGAGCTCGATGGGTGTCACACACCCGGGCGCCCACTCGGTGGCGATGCGGCCGCCTGTGCGGCCGCGGGCCTCCAGCACGATGCACTCGGCGCCGCCCTCGACCAGAACGTTCGCCGCGGCAAGGCCGGCCGCCCCCGCGCCGATGATGATGACGTCAGTATCGACACGTTGCCGCCGGTTGCCGGCCATGGCGCGCGTGCGGCGGTCAGAGCGATCGGCGGACTTGCGCGCGCTCGTCATGGACTCTCACATTCATCGTGAACTGCTCCTTCATTGGGGCGGCCGCACGTTGCGGCCCAGCAGACCTGGACTCCACCTTCGCGCGCAAAGATAGAGCATAGCCATGCATGCCGCAGTCGCGTCCCACCTCGCCGCGTGGGAGAACTTCTATCTCATCACCGGTCCGTCCGCCGCGGCACTCACCGGCTTGCAATTCGTGGTCATGGCGCTGGTGGCGGACCGGGAAGCGGGCAGTTCGCTCAGCGTGTCGGCTTTCGGGACGCCCACCATTCTGCACTTCTGCATGGTGCTGCTGCTAGCCGGCATTCTCACGGCGCCGTGGACGACGCTCGCGGGGCCCGCGCTTGCCATAGCCGCCTGCGGCATTATCGGGGTGGCGTTCATGGCGCTCTCCGTCAAGCGATCGCGGCGTCAGGGCGCATACAAGCCGGTGCTCGAGGACTGGATCTGGTACTCCGGCGTGCCGCTGGCCGCGTACGCCGCGCTGATCGTCAGCGCCGCGCTGCTCCCCGCTCACGCGGCGGGCGCGCTGTTCATCGTGGGAGCGGTGGTGTTGCTGCTGCTCTTCCTCGGCATCCGCAACGCGTGGGACACCGTGGTCTACATTGCGGTCGCGCAACGCGAGCGGAATGAAGGCGAGGGCGCGGAGAGGCCGGGGTAGCCCGGCTCATTCGCGCGGTGTGCCCGCCTCCCTCCGCGCGTCAGCCACTTCCGCCGGGAGCGTCAACAGAAATTCCGTCCCCGCGCCGGGCTCGCTCTCCACGGTCAGATCTCCGCCCATCCCGCGCGCCAGCTCGCGGCTGATCGGCATCCCGAGCCCCGTCCCCTTCTGCTCGCGCGTGAGGCGATTCTCGAACTGCGTGTACGGCTCGAAGACGTTCGCCATCTGTTCGGCGGTCATGCCGACGCCGGTATCGCGCACGCCGATGAGCACCCGCCCTGCCTCCAGCACCGATGTGCGGAGCGTGATGCGCCCCTCGCGCGGCGTGAATTTCACCGCGTTGGAGATGAGGTTGAGGAGAATCTGCACCGTCTTCTGCCGGTCGCCGTGCATCGCGAGGCGCGTGTCGCAGAGCGTGCAATCGTAGACGATGCCCTTGGCGGCGAGTTGGGGCCGCACGAGCGATTCGATCGTGTCCAGCAGCTCGCCCATGCGCATGCTCTCCAGCCGGTACGTCATCTCCCCGGCCTCGAGCTTCGCCTGAGTGAGCACCATGTCGATGAGGCCGAGCACATGCTCCTGGGCCGCGATGATCCGCCGCAGATAGTTCTGCTGCCCCGCACTGACGGGATCGGGGATGCCATCCCGCATGAGCGTCGCGTATCCGCCGATCGCGTTGAGCGGCGTGCGCAGCTCGTGGCTCATCATGGCCAGGAACTCCGACTTTGCCCGATTGGCCGCCTCCGCCTGCGCGCGGGCGCGGCTCATCTGCGCCTCGTTCTCGCGGAGCGCCGCTTCCGCCCGCGCACGCATGATGATGCTCGCCGCGAGCATGGTCGCCGTCTCGGTGAGATCCAGCTCGCGCGGGGTGGGGAGGCGGGGCTCGTCGTAGTACATGGCGAAGGTACCGATCACGGCGCCCTCCTGATCGCGGATGGGCGTCGACCAGCAGGCACGGAGCCCGAAGGGGAGGGCGAACGACCGGTATTCGCGCCAGAGCTCATCCGTGGCGATGTCGCCCACCACCACCTGCTCTCGACGGAAGGCGGCGGTGCCGCATGAGCCGGCCGCGGGCCCGATTGGCAGGCCATCGATGAGCCGGCAGTACTCATCCGGAAGGTTGGGGGCGGCGCAGTGTCGCAGCGTGGTTCCGCGGTCCGCGAGAATCAGTACCGACCCGCGCATGGCCGGGAGCTCGTGCTCGATGAGGCGAATCAGATGCTCGAGTGCGACGTGACGGGTGCGCTCGCGCGAGCGTGCCTCCGACCGCTCGTCCATCACGCCGTCGCCGATCCGGCCGGCGGTGCTACTGACCATTTCCACCTTGCGCATGGCGTCATGGTGCATGGCCACCTCGCAGCTGAAAGTCGCGTCCTCCATGCGCACAGGAGTGGTCGTGCGCCCCGGAGCGTGCCGTTACCGAAACGATAACATGCGGGGATGCCGGTGGCGAGCACGCCGCCCGACGCGCGGGGCTGGCGCATTGCTCCGGCGCGTTCCGCCCGTTCAATTATTCCTCATTCCAGCCATCACGTCGCGCTCTCGCACTCACACCGCAATGCCACGTTCGCGCTTGTCCTTCTCGATCGTCGCTGCCGCGCTCGTTCTGGCGGCTCCATCGCTGCGCGCGCAGCAGGCTACCGCCCAGGCGCCGCACACCACCTCGCGCGTCCAGCACCCCACCTCGCCAGCCGCACAGCGGTGGTGGCACACCATCACCGTCCTCGCGGCCGACAGCCTGCACGGCCGCCGCATCGGGACCCCCGGCTACCTGGAGGCCGCTCATTACGTGGCGGACCAGTTCGCCGCGCTCGGCCTCGCCCCCGCGGGCACCAACGGCTACTTCCAGCCCGTACAACTGGCGCAGGTGCGCGTGGTCCCCGAGCGCTCGAACGTGGTGCTCCAGACGGCGTCGGGCGCGGACACGCTTCCCCTGCGCGTGCGGATCACGCCATCGAGCGTGGCCGACGTGGCCGGCCCGCTGGTCTTCGTGGGCTACGGGCTCTCGCTCCCCGGCGTGCACGACGATCTGGCCGGCGTCGATCTGCATGGCAAGGTGGCCGTCTATCTCAACCGGATGCCGCAGGGACTGAGCGCCACCCTCTTCGCGCACGGCCGCGCCTCGCGGTGGAAGACGTTGGAGCAACGGGGCGCGGTAGCAGGAATCGCCATCGCCGATCCGCCGCGCCCGAACGCGCGCCGGCGGGGCAGGCGGCGCGGTGCGCGGCCGACCACGGGGCTCGCCGCAGACCCGGCGGAGCGCGGCGTCCTCGTGACGGTCGAAGCGAAGGACGCCGAGCGCCTCTTCGCCGGCTCCGGGCACAGCTACGCCGAGTTGCTCAAACGCTCGGATGCGAAGCAGCCGCTCCCGACCGTCGCGCTCACGCCGCGGCTCCGGGTGCATCTTGAGATCGAGCGCACGCCGATCACCGCGCCGAACGTGGCGGGCGTGCTCCGCGGCAGCGACCCCGCGCTCA
>DASUJH010000021.1 GCA_036279355.1 Gemmatimonadales bacterium | reverse complement strand
CTGTAGGGAGCACGGTACTTCCGGGAGGTGGGCCGAATGCCACCGACGCCTTATCGCAGGTTTTCGCATCGGTAACGAGCGTGACTTGGCTTGGGGACACGACCGGCACATGGAACACATTGTCGCGGCCTTGGATAGTCCAGGAGTCTGTCGCCGCCATCATTCGCTGCAGTTCGTTGATGAAACTCGCGCTCTGAGCATCCGCCGGGAGGCACTTGGATGCTGATTGCTGCGCAGCGAGGTTTTGAGCCGCAACCGTAATGCCCAAGATGATTCCGCAAACTGACTGAATTAGGCGTCGTAGCATTTCGCTAACCCCCGATTTGCAATCGATGATCGACTTCTGAGCGTCATTCACGGCCGCATACAGCGATCGGCACCCAGAGACCATCCATACGGGTTGGTGGGCCGGTCGGGAACCGGTGTTCCCTGCCTGAGAAAGTGCACGCGTTCCGGCGACACCGCGACTACATCGATTCGGTTCGTATCGGCGTAGTTCCAATCGTAGCCACTGCCCCCACCATTCGCATCCGGATTGTAGACGGATGCCGAGGAATCGCTACAGGCGGCTCGAATGTCCTCACCGCGAAAGATCGGATGCGCGTGATACACCGCTACAAGTGTATCGTCGCCTTCACGGCGGTTAAGGAGACTAGGACCAGGGTTGCTGCATGGCCCTCCCGGGTACTCCACGAAGAGATTCTCATACCGAAACCCGCCGGTTACAAGGTTCTTCCAAAGCCTGCCCGTCATCTCCTGCCGGTCGAGTAGCGCCTTATCATAGGTCCCTGCAGCCACCAGAAGTGTGTCCATGACCAAGCGCCAGTCGACCTGATCAAGCATCGGAATGCCAGTCGGCGGGCACGGCTCAAGAAACCGGACGCCCACGGGCATGCTCACATAGCCCGTGATAGACTCGTAAGGGGGTGGCAGCGCCCACTTCAGTGAGTCCGGCGGATAGACAATCACCTTTGTGATTTGCTCATCGGGGGGGAAATGTGCTGCGGCGCCCCCGGCAACTTGATCCGCACCGCAGTCAGGGGGATAAACTATCTCCATTTGGACGCTATCAACCAGAGTATTGCCGTTGTAGGCCGCTGCCGACCCATGGCCACTACGACAGTCTATGGGTCCAGGACTAAACGCAGTCAAGCCCACAATTGGCTGCGAGAATATGACCGTTACAGGCCCATGGTATCCCCATTCGTGGCCATCGACTACGAGACCTTGTGGGGCTTGGTATTGTGTTGCACAAGGAGTTCTGTCAGGGTGCTCCGTGTTACTGCTCCCATCGAACGCGAACCGGCAATAGGCATTATCGAAGCCTGGGCTGGACAGCGCACTCACGTCACTCAACGGTTGTGCAGAAGCGCGTTCAGAAGAGCGCCCTGCACGCAAGGCAAGACTCTCGGCCTTGCTGACTCCGTCCGACAATCGTAGCGCGCGCACCGAGGAAGGCGCGGTTGCATGGTCACCGCAAGCAACCACGAGGGCGAGTGCGCAAGTCGCGCAAACACACAGGCAGTCGCGCACGTGCTTTGCGGCCGTCATCATTCGGGCTCCGACTGCACCAACCATGGCAAGGTTGTGGCCTCGACCATGATCATGTGCGCACGTTAGTGATTGGGGGATACGAGGAGAAGCTACGCTAAGCAATTTAAACCCGCAAAACGGCGACGCCGGCGCACATTCAGGAAATTCAGGATTGTGTCGCCTAGAGTCTGTTCTGCACTTCTGCCTGCGGGGCCAGTAGCTTGCGGGCATGCAGGTGCACTTGGAGGCTCGGGCGCCCACGCGGCAGCCCTGCCCGCGCGATGTGAGCGACGAGGCGTGGGCCTTCGTCGCGCCGTACTTGACGCTCTGTCGCGCCGATGCCCCGCAGCGGAAATACGACCTGCGCGAGGTGTTCAACGCCGTGCGCTGGATGGTGAAGACCGGCCCGAGTGGCGCTACATGCCCAACCACTTCCCGCCCTGGGCCGCGATCTACCAGCAGACCCAGCGCTGGATCGCCGCTGACGTCTTCGAGGCGCTGGTCCACGATCTCCACGCCCTGCTGCGCTTGGGCGAGGAGCGCGCCCCCGACCCCACGGCGGTTGTCGTTGATGCGCGCACCCTCCAGTCGAGGCCCGAAAGCGGCCACCGAGCGGGCTACGATGGGCATAAGCGGAAGCGCGGCTCGAAGCTCCCCATTGTGGAAGCTCCACATGGTGGTGGACACACTCGGCTATCTGCTCGCGCCGAACGTCACCCCGGCCCAAGCGCAGGAGCGCGCCCCGGTGGCCGAGCTGGCGATGGAGGTCCAAGCGCTCACGAGTGGCGCAGTCGAGCTGGCGTATGTGGACCAAGGGTATAAGGGGGTCGAGCGGGCCACTGCGGCGGAACAGGGGATCACGCTCGAGGTCGTGCAGCTGCCGGCTGCCGAGCGCGGCTTTGTGCTCCTGGCCCGGCGCTGGGTCGTCGAGCGCAGATTTGCGTGGTCAACCCGCTTCCGTCGGCTGGCACGTGACTTTGAGCGCTCGCCCGCGACCGTGACCGGATTCCACTTCCTCGCGTTTGCCTGTCTCATGCTCACGCGCGCCATCAAATTGTTCGGAAGTGCGTAACAGGCCCTAGCAAAGCTACGCGCCGAGGGTCAACCCATCATCAACTTATCGCGGGGGATGTTCTTGCGAAGAGGACTGAAAGAACTCGGTTAGTGAGCTAAAGTCACCGCGACAGACCCTCCTGCGCCGCTGCTGAAGGGGGGATTGGGCATGCGGCTTCCCTGAAGGGTGTCGGTTCGGCGCGTTCCCTGCGCCCGCCGTCAATCGAGCATCGGCGGCTCCTCCGGCGCGCCGCCCGGCCGATCGCCGCGGCGCCGGTCGCGCCGCTGGCCCTGCTCGTACCAGCGGCGGGTGATCTCGCCGGCGAGCTCGCGGTTGCCGAGCCCGAAGGCGAGCCCCGCCGCGAGCGCCAGCGCGCCGAGCACCAGCGTGAACCCCGCGGTGAGGATCTCCTCCGCCACGCCCACCTGCTGCAACGCCAGAAAGAGCGAGATCAGCACCACCGCGCCCTTCGCCATCTTGGCCACCGTGGGCACGCCGGACACGTTGCCGGCCGAGGCCATGATGATCCCGCGCACGAACTCCCCCACGATCATGCCGAGGATCACGATGACGATCCCGGCGATGAGCGTCGGGATGAAGGCCAGCATCGTGCCAAACATCTGGTTGATGCTCTCCAGGCCGAGCGCGGCACTCGCGAGCAGAATCGCGACGAGCATCACGAGCCAGAAGATGAGCTTGGCGAGCGCCCGGATCGGATCGAGCCGGGGGCCGGCGCGTTCCACCGCCTGGTCGAGCCCGCCCGCGTGGGCCATGCGGTTGAAGTCGATGCGCTTGAGGATATCATCCACCCAGCGCTGCACCTGCCGCGCGAGGAAGTAGCCGGCAAACAGGATGAGCACCGCGCCAAGGAGCGCGGGCAGCACGGCACCAACCTGTTGGGCGCCGATGATCAACCGCTCCCACATTTCGTTCACGGTGACACCTCGATGACGAGTTTGCCGAACTGCTCGCCCGCGGCGAGTCGTGCAAAGGCGTCCACCGCGCCCTCGAGCGGCACCACGCGGTCCACCACCGGCCAGAGCCGGCCCTGCCCCGCGAGGCGCACGATCTCGCGATACTCGCGGTGGCTACCCATGGTGGACCCGAGGATGGTCCACTGATGCCAGAAGAGCCGGCGTAGATCGATGTTGACGGCGGGGCCGCTCGTCGCACCGCAGATGGCAAGCCGGCCGCCGCGCCGGAGTGCGCGGAGCGAACTCTGCCAGGTGCGCTCGCCCACGCTGTCGACCACGACGTCGGCGCCGCGGCCGCCGGTCAGGCGGCGGACTTCCGCCACGACGTCGTGCGTGGCGTGGTTCACGCCGAGCGACGCGCCGAGCCCGCGCGCCGACTCGAGCTTGGCGTCGGAGCCGCTGGTCACGATGGGCGTGGCCCCCACGAGCACAGCGATCTGCAGCGCGGCCTGCGCCACCCCGCCGCCGATGCCCCATATGAGCACCGTCTCCGCCGGCCGCAGCGCCGCGCGCGTCGTGAGCATCCGCCACGCCGTGAGCGTCGCGAGCGAAAATGCGGCGGCGCGGTCCCAAGGCATGTCGTCCGGCACGCGCGCGACGTTCGCCTCATCGATCACGAGATACTCGGCGGCGGTGCCGGGGACGTGCTCGCCGAGAATGCGAAATGTCTTGCAGAGCGACTGTTCGCCGTCGAGGCACGCCTCGCAGGCGCCGCACGAGAGGCCGGGGTTCACCATGACGCGATCGCCGGGCGCCACGCCGCGCACCGCGGAGCCCACCGCGTCCACTACGCCGGCGGCGTCCGAGCCCACGATGTGAGGGAAGTGGTGCTCCACCCCGGGCAGACCGCTCGCCACGAAGATGTCGAGATGGTTGAGCGCGGCGGCGCGCACCCGGATGCGCACGTCGGTGGGGCGCCCGACCTTTGGCTCCGGCAGGCTGCACACGGCGAGCCGGCCGATGCCGCCGGGGCCGGTCAGCGCGAGGGCGCGCATCAGAACGATACGCTCGCCACCTGCTCGCCCGGGTGCAGCGGGAACACTGTCGGTGCGGCGTTCCGTGCGAGGCCGCGCACGAGGACGCGCGACTCGATCGTGCCACGGCTGGCGCGCCGGGTCACGTATACCACGCGCTCGCCGTCGCGCGAAGGCGCGAAGGCCGCGAGCGGCTGGTCGGTCTCGAAGAGTGGCACCGGGCTGCCACCCGCCTGCATCCGCAGGACCCGCCACTCCCGCGAGCCCTTGCCGCGCTCGACGCCCCAGGCAAGATCGCCGTTCGGGAAAAACCGCGGACTCGCCTCCGGCAGCGCGCTCGCCGTCGCGCGAGACGCGTGGCCGCCATCGATGTCCATTCGATAGACGCGCGGGCTCCCGTCGCGCGTCGACACGAACGCGATCGTCTTCCCGTCGGGCGACACGGCGGGCGAGTGGTTCTCGCCGGGGCCGCTCGTGAGCGGCGTTGCCGCGCCGGCCTCGACGGGGATCAGGTAGAGCTGCCGCGAGCCGCTCCGCGCCGAGGTGAACACGAGGTGCGATCCGTCCGGCGTCCACGCGGGCTCGCCGTCGGTGCCGGACTCCTGGGTGAGCCGGCGGATGTCGCGGCCGTCGGCGTCCATTACATAGAGATCGAAGTTGCCGTCTCGCCGCGCGCGGTTGGAGCTGAACGCGATGCGGGTGCGGTCGGGCGAGAAGACGGGCTGGGTGTTCTGGGCACTGTCGGCGAGAACGGGACGCAGCGTGTCGGGCGTGGTGAGGGCCTGCAGGATTCCGAACGTGCCGTAGCGGCTCGAGGCGAGGAGGAACTCGCCGGAGACAAATACGTCGAGCCGCGCGGTGGTGCCCCACGTGGTGGCTGCGGAGAGGATCGCGTGGCCCACCCCCGCGGCCGCAACGTCGCCGCGCGCGTCGACTGCCGCCACGTCCGGTCGGTCGCTGGTCCAGCGGAGATCGCTTGCGGCGCCCGCGGCGCGGCCCTGTCCGTCGAGCAGCGTGGCGCCGATAACGACGTGCTCATGCGGTGCCAACCCCACGCAGGTGCGCTCGAGCCGAAGCGTGCCGGGCACGACAGACACGTGCCAGACGGCGGGCTCGAACCCCGCGACGCGCGCGGTCAGCGTCGTGTTGCCGACGCTCTTGGCCGTGAGCTCGCCGCTGGCGGAATCGAACCCGGCGACGGTGCCGTCGCCCACCTCCCATGCGACGCGCACCTCGGGCACCGGCGTCGAGTCGGACGCCTCCGCCACGGCGGTGAACTTGTGTCGCTCGCCCACGGGCAACTGGATCGGCGCGGCCGACGGGGGCGGCGAGAGCACGACGGCGGTGGGCGTCTTGTACACGACGACGGTGGCGCGGAGCTCCCGACGGAATCCGTTGGCGGCAATCGTCGCCGTGCCGGGCACGAAGGCGCGCACCACGCCGGCGGAATCGACCCGCGCGACGGTGGTGTCGGACGAGCGCCACTGCATGCCGCTATCGACCGCCCGATTCCCCTCGGCGGGCACGGTGACATGCAGCGTGTCGGCCCCGCCGGGCGGGAGCACGAGACGGGTCGCCGAAAGTGCAACCTCGCCGAGGCTCACGTCGACCGCTGCCGTCGCGGTGATGCCGCCGGCCGACGCCTGGACGATGGTGCGTCCGGGCGCCAAGCCGACGACAGTGCCTCCCGAGTCGACGGCAGCAACGTCGGCTCGAAGGGACTTCCACGCTACCCGTGCCACCGTTGCGGCGCTGCCGTCGTTCTGCACCGCCTGCGGCGTGAGCCGGGCTTTTTCGCCGGGAAGGAGATGAAGCGCGGCCGGAGCGATGGTGAGCGCCGCGACGGCGTTCTCACCCCCCGCGCCGGTGCTGTCCACGCCTCCCACGAGCACCGCAAGCGAAGCGCGGCGGTTACGAATCCGCGCCTCGACCTTGGCGAGGCCGGCGCGCACGCCGGTCACGATGCCGTCGGACTCGATCCGGGCGATGGTCGAGTCCGAGCTCCAGAAGGTGAACCGCGCGTTGGGGATGAGGTTGCCCTTGCGATCGAAGGCTGCGGCGAAGATGGCCTGGTGCTGGCCGATGCCCAGTGTCAGCGTCTGAGGCGAGACCTGCACTTCCGCGATCGTCTGCGCGGAGAGCTCACCCGCCAGACCGGATGCGATCGGCGCACCGAAGACGGCGGCGATGGCGGCGGAACGGAAGGCGGCGCACCTGCGGCGCGGCAGGGCGTACAACGGGCCACGCGAGGAGGGGCTCACCGTGGGAATCGCTTCCTGTGAATGCGGGGAGTGCGGCTAAGATACTCGCCGGCTAATCGGCTGTCAAAGCGAGACTTAGAGTGTGCCATGGGGCTTGATGCGGGCGGCGTCGGAGGCCCTTGCAGACCGGACCAATCGGTGCAAGTTATAAGCGCACCCCGTAACTGCACCCCGGCAGGCGCCCCCGCGCCTCGATACCGGCGCCGGGTTTCGCGCCGCATCCGCCCACGGAGGAAGCACTTATGGCCGCGCTGCACAATATGGAAATGGGCTGGTCGGGTTCCGGATGGATGGACCCGTTGCCGCTGCCGAGCGAACCGGCTCCGCCCGCGCCGCCTCCCGTCCCTGTCGCACCGCAGCCGGCCGCCTCGAGGCCAGCACCCCGTCCAGCAACGCCGCCCACCCGTCCCGCGCCGAGTCCGGCCCCCAAGGCCGCGAAGCCGGCGAAGAAGAGCGCCAGGAAGTCCGCGAAAAAGAGCGCGCGCAAAGGCGCTCGCAAGGGTGCGAAAAAGAGTGCGAAGAAGAGTGCGAAGAAGAGTGCCCGGAAGCCCGCGCGGCCGGCCAAGAAGAGCGCACGGCGCCCCGCGAAGAAGTCGGCGCGGCGTCCGGCGCGGAAGAGCGCGCGCCGGAGCGCAAAGAAGAATGCCAGGAAGTCCGCGCGGCGCCCCGCACGGCGGCGGTCCTCGAGGCGGCGGCGTTAGGTCCCGAGGAGGCAAGGCCCGCCGTCGCGATCCGAGCGCCCCGCGTCACGCGGGGCGCTTTGCCTTGGCGGGCTTGCTGAGCCGGTGCAGCGCCACCGCGCAGTTGATGAGCGCGATATGGGTGAACGCCTGCGGAAAGTTGCCGAGGAACTCGTCCGTCGCGGGATCGATCTCCTCGGAGAAAAGGCCCACGTGGTTCGCGTGGCGCAGCATGCGGCGCATGAGCTGCTCGGCCCGCTCGCGGTCGCCGGTCATGGCGAGCGCATGGGCCAGCCAGAAGGTGCAGATGGAGAACGCCCCCTCCTCGCCCTCCAGCCCATCGGGACTCCGATAGCGGTAGACCAGCTCGCCATCCGGAGTCGTGAGCTCGCGCACGACGGCCTGCACCGTCGACTTGACCCGCGGGTCGTCCCAGGGAAGAAACCGCACCATCGGGATGGAGAGCGCCGCCGCGTCCACCGCATCGGTGTCATAGGCCTGGACGAACGATTGCTTCTCCTCGCTCCATCCGCGCTGCATGATTTCGGCGCGGAGCCACTCACGCTGGGCGCGCCAGTGGGCGAGGTCGCCATCGAGGCCCAGCTCCTCGGCCATCGCGATGCCACGGTCGAGCGCTACCCAGCTCATCACCTTGCTGAAAACGTAGTGCCTCGGCTCGCCTCGCACCTCCCAGATGCTGGAGTCGGGGAGCTGCCAGTTGTGGCTCACCCAATCGACCAGGCCCCGAAGCACGCGCCAGGTGGCGTCGGTCATGCCGTGCGAGCGGCGCCAGCGGTCGGCGGTCTCGATGACCTCGCCGTAAACGTCGAGCTGGAGCTGGCCGGCAGCGCCGTTGCCCACCCGCACCGGCCGTGACTGGCGGTACCCGCTCAGATGGTCGAGCTGCCGCTCGATCAGGTCGCGGCGCCCGTCGATGCCGTACATGATCTGCAGATGTCCCGCACCCTCGTGCCGGCACACCCGCTTGAGGAAGCGCATGAAGGCGTCCGCCTCGGCGTGGTGGCCGACGCTGTTGAGCGCGGCGAGCGTGAAAGCGGCGTCGCGCAGCCAGACGAACCGGTAGTCCCAGTTGCGGCTGCCGCCGATCGTCTCGGGCACCGATGTGGTGGGTGCCGCGATGATGGCGCCGGACTCGGCGTAGGTGAGGAGCTTGAGCACCAGCGCGGAACGCTTCACCATGCTGCGATAGGGGCCGGAGTAGCGCACCGCCTGGGCCCAGCGCTGCCAGTACTCCTCGGTGATCTCGAGCTTGCGGCCGCTCTCGTACGCGTCCACCGGGTAGATGTCGTCGTCGTCGTAGCGCAGCACGAACCAGCGCTCCTCGCCGCGCGCGAGCGGAAAGGCCGCGATGGCCGTGGACTGCTCCACGGCCCAGTCGAGCGCGCCGGTGGTGGCGAGGGTCACGACCTGGTCGGTTCGGTCGGTCGCGAAGATGCCGGTGCGGAGCACCTCCAGCCGGGTCGCGCGGGCGCCATACTCGAAGCGCGGCATGAACACGACCCGGAGCGGCACCTGGCCGCGGCGGCAGTACACCCGCCGGTGGATTTCGGGGTGCTGTCCGATAGGATGGCCGTCGGCGCTCACCGGCATGAAGTCGGTGACGGACACGATACCGCCCTCGGTGGTGAAGGTGGTCTCGAGGATGTTGGTCCGAGGCAGATAGCGCTGGGTCGAGGTCCACGCCCCATCGGGCCGGATCGACCACGTGCCGCCGCGCTCGACGTCGAGGAGAGCGCCGAAGATGCTGCCGCTGTCGAACCGGGGAAAGCAGCACCAGTCGATCGCGCCATCGAGGCCGACGAGCGCCGCTGTCCGCATGTCGCCGATCAGGCCGTAGTTGGAAATGGCCTGTTGGCTCATCAGTGGTACTCCTGGGCCCAAAGAGCCCGAAACATAGCTGGCCCGTCTAGCGGGTCCGCCGGCCGGCGTGGGAGCGCCGGCATCTTGCATCGATGGTGCCACAAGTTGAGCTTCCGGTGACTTCCACCCCATCGCATCCATGCGTCTGCACGTCCTCCTGCTGGTCGTGCTGGTTGGTGCCTGCCGTACGCCGGCGCCGGAGACCGTCGCGCCTGAAGCTGCTGCGCGGGAGGCGCCGCGTGGCGCCGAGCTCACGGCGCTCTTTGCCGGGCAACTTGAGCGGGACGCGGACGCCTGGAACCGCGGCGACCTCGACGGGTTCATGGCGTCCTACGCGCGCGACACGTCAACCAGCTTC
This sequence comes from Gemmatimonadales bacterium, assembly GCA_036279355.1. NCBI lineage: Bacteria > Pseudomonadati > Gemmatimonadota > Gemmatimonadia > Gemmatimonadales > Gemmatimonadales bacterium. The sequence continues at coordinate 3,236 of DASUJH010000021.1, read as the reverse complement.
ATCGATGCCGGGCACGCCCGGTACGGGTTCGAGTTCATCCGTTCGCGCTACGCCCCGCGGTTCGCTCCCGGCGCCGAGCGCGACAGCCTCAGATTCGAGGAGATCGCCGCGCGTTCGCTCGGACGAAGGCACGCGCTCGTCACCGCGAGGTTCGTGCTCTTCCGCAACGGCCGGACCACGGCGAGCGGGCCGTTCACGCTGGTGCTCGAGCGCCGCCCCGAGGGATGGAAAATCATCCACGACCATTCGTCGAGTGACCCGCACTAGCGCAGGCGCCGTCGCGACGCTCGCCCTTGCGACACTTGCCGGGGCGGGTGTCCTCGCCGCTTGCAATGCGTGGACGCCCGACGGCGTCGCACTCGTCGGCGCCACGGTGTTCGACGGCACCGGTGCGCCGCCCCGGCGCGACGCCGTCGTGGTGGTGCGGGACGGTCACATCGAGGCCGTGACGACGCGGGCCGGCTTTTCCCTGCCCCGCCGCACGACCGAGGTCGACGTCCGCGGAAAGTGGATCATCCCGGGGCTCATCGACGCCCATGCGCACGTGGCACCCTGGGCCCTCACCCGCTATCTCGCCTGGGGTGTCACCACCGTGCGCGACGTGCACGGCACGCTCGACACCATCCTGGCGCTCCGCCAGCGAGCCAACACCGATCAGGTGCCGAGCCCGCGGATCTACAGTGCGGGAGCCATGATTGATGGGCGGCCACCGACCTACGCGGACGCGATCCCGGTGGACGACGCGTCGGACGCGCGGCGCGCGGTGGACCGACTGGCAGTGGCGGGAGTGGATCTTATCAAGGTGTACACTCGGGTGGACCCCCCGGTGCTCAAGGCCATCATTGACGAGGCGAACACCTTCCATCTGCCGGTCGCAGGACACCTTGGCCTCACCGACGCGGTGACGGCCGCCCGCCTGGGGCTCCGCTCCGACGAGCACATGAGCGGCGTGCCCGAGGCATCGCTGGCGGATCCATCGGCGCTCCTGAGCGCGCACTATCGCGGCTTCTGGCCAGGCTGGACCGCGTTCGAGCAGAGCTGGGCAGGGCTCGACTCCGCCGCGCTCGATCGGGTGGCCCGCGAGCTGGCGGCGCGGCATGTGGTCGTGGTGCCGACGCTCGTCCTGCACGAGACGTTCAGCCGGCTCGAAGATACCCTGGTCACCGCGCGCCCCGAGCTCCGCGCCGTGCCCGCGGCCGAGCAGACCCGGTGGGACGTGCCGGGGATGATCGCACGCGCCGGCTGGGGCCGGTCCGACTTGGCGGCGTTCCGCCGCTCGCGCCCGATGCAGGATCTCTTCCTCAGGCGCTTCCGCGCGGCCGGCGGCACAGTGGCGACCGGCACCGACGCATCAAACCAGCTTCTCATCCCAGGCTTCAGCGTGCACCAGGAGCTCGAGCTTCTGGTGCACGCGGGGTTCACGCCGGCGGAGGCGCTGCTCGCGGCCACCCGGAACGGCGCGGCGCTGATCGGCGCCGACTCGCTGGGCACAATCGTGGCAGGCAAGGCGGCCGACCTCGTCGTGCTCCGCGCCGACCCGCTCGACGACATCCGCAACACCCGCAAGGTCGAGCGCGTGATGCTGCGCGGGCGGCTCATGCCGGCCGATTCCATCCGCAAGGCCTGGTGATCCACACGGCCTGGTAGCGGCGGCACTCCGCCGGTATAACTTCCGCCCCATGCCAGACACCCCGATCGACCAGCGGCCCGCGATCCGACTCACGTCGCTCTCGCACGGCGCCGGCTGAGCCTGCAAGCTCGGCTCCGCCGACCTCGCGCAGGTTCTGCGCGCCCTGCCTATGGTCGAGGACCCGCAGGTCCTCGTTGACGCGGCCACGCGAGATGACGCGGCCGTTTACCGGATCGCGCCCGACCGCGCCCTCGTGGCGACGGTGGATTTCTTCACGCCCATCGTGGACGACCCGGCGGCGTGGGGTGCCATTGCGGCAGCGAATGCATTGAGCGATGTGTACGCGATGGGGGCGACGCCGCTCTTCGCGCTCAACCTGGTGGGCTGGCCGCGGGAAAAGCTTTCGTTCGAGATGCTGGGCGAGGTGCTGCGGGGCGCCGCGGAAACCTGCGCGCGCGCGCGCTGCCTCGTGCTGGGCGGGCATTCGGTGGACGACCCCGAGCCGAAGTTCGGGCTCGCCGTCGTCGGCGAGGTACATCCCGACCGGATGCTCACCAACTCGGGCGCCTGCGCCGGCGACCTGCTCGTGCTCACCAAGCCGCTCGGCACCGGCATTCTGGCGACGGCACTCAAGCGCGGCGCGCTGCTCGAGGCAGGGATGGCCGACGCAGTGCAATCGATGAGCGCGCTCAACGAGGGCGCGGCGCGGGCGGCGCTCCGAGTGGGAGTGAGCGCCGCGACCGACGTGACCGGCTTCGGGCTGCTCGGGCACCTTGCGAACCTGCTCGACGCGAGCCGGGTCGGCGCCGAGGTGGAGTTCGACGCGCTCCCGATCCTGCCGCACGCGCGGAATCTGGCGACGCGCGGGTTCGTGCCGGGCGGCACCACGCGCAACCTCGAAGCCGCGAACGACCGCGTCGATTGGGCGGCTGACCTGGAGGAGACCGATCGCGTGCTCGCCGTCGATGCGCAGACCTCCGGCGGCCTGCTGCTCGCCGTGCCACCAGAGAACGAAGCGGCGCTCCTCACGGCGCTCCGCACCGAGGGGACGCCGGCGGCGGCGACTATCGGGCGGCTCGTGGCAGAGCCGGTGGGGCGCATCCGCGTCACGCGGCGGCCGTACACCGCGCCGGTGTCGACGTAGGCCGCGCGATCACGTGGCGCCGGTGCGGTGGACCGCGGAGCGGATGGACCAGTTGGAGCGCGCGGCGCGGCAGGGGCTCAGGGTGGCGCTGGTGACGCGCCGGGGCACCGAGTACATCGTGGTGGCTGTGCGGGTGGGCGCCGTGGGGCGGCGCGAGGCGCTCATCGCGCGGCTGCCGATGACCGGCGAGGAGCTGGAGTTCCCGCTCGAGGAGATCGAGCAGTTTCAGGTGATCGGGACGTGAGCGGGCACGCCGTCGTGATACACCTCGACGAGAGCTGCCTCGGCAATGGGCGCGAGGGGCGCACGCCCGGCGGTGCGGGCGGGCTGATCGAATGGCGCGCCGGCGCGGTGGAGCGGCGCGACTTTTTCATTTCCGATCCCGATACCACCAACAATCGGATGGCGCTCGCCGGCGCGCTCGCGGCGCTCGACGTCCTCGGCGCGATGGGCGCGCGGCCG